>CAZZCF010000261.1:0-4131 GCA_964652955.1 uncultured Leptospirales bacterium | reverse complement strand
TAACCCTAAAAGTTATCCACAATTGTTAATAACTTTGTTTATAAATAGCACATAAATTACTAAATTGTCGGTAAATATTTTTATGTGTTGTTTTGAAAAATTGAGCGTGAATATATAGATAAAATTTAATTCCCACAGTACGAGAACAATTCTATAGTGCATTACGTATATTTTGGCAACAAATTTATTTTACAAATCTTTTCGGTAAAAAAAAAAAATTGGATTTCTTAATATCGTGGGGATATGTGGTTAGTAGCTATGAATAATTGTGAATATGTATGTCGTATGATGTTGTTTGTTTGTGGATAAGTTGTTTATAAAAAAAATGCTCTCCCTATATTAGGGGAGAGCATTTTTTTGTAGGTATTTGATTACTGTTTGCTTAAATCCTCGAGGTTTTTTCTATAATCCGAGTTGTTTGGATTTCTGTTGTAGGCCTGATTATACCAGTATTTTGCGTTATTGATGTCGTTAAGTTTGTATCGGTATATCCATCCGAGATGCCCCGCCGGCCATGCGCGGTCACTGTGAAGATTATGTGCTTTTTTAAGGTAGGTGACTGCATTTTGGTAATCGCCAATTTCAGCATAGCAGTAACCGAGGTTTGCGAGGGTAAAGTAGTAGTTTGCGTCATACTTGAATGCAATCAGGTAATTCTTGATAGCAGTCCTGTATTCCTTTTTGAGAAGATATATGTATCCTATTTCACTCCATGCTTTATAATCATCGCCTTTTACTTTTATTGCTTTTTCGAACTGCTCAAGAGCCTCGTCGTATTTGTTTAAACGTCGGTATCCGATGCCGAGGTTTCTCAGACCGAGGGGATAGTTCGGATACTTTTTTAGGACCGTTTTATACATCTCGAGGGCTTTATCGAGTTGATTTCTTCTGTCGTAGACAACACCGAGATTCATGTAACCGGTTTTGAATTCAGGGTCTATTTCTATTGCATTTTTAAAATACTTCTCGGCAAGATCGTATTTATTATGGTTTAAGTAAATAACGCCGAGATTATTATGCGCGTCGGTGAGAAATTTGTTTTTATCGATAGACTTCAAAAGATATTCTTCCTCTTTCTTATCATCATAACCGTATACCCTACTGAGGAGGAAGAGCGCTTCAGCATTATTTGGATTAATCTCAAGTGCCTTTTTAGCAGATTCTTCACAGAGTTTCCATTTATTCGGATATTTAGATTTGTCAACTTCCTGATAATACTTGCCGAGGGAGAGATGTGCCTCGTCGAGATTCGGGCTTATTTCAAGTGCCTTTTTGCTGTTTTCGTATGACTTTTCAAGAAGAGATGTATCGATAACATTGTGATAGTTGCGCAGCTCCCAGTGCCTGAGTGAGTACGCTTTTCCCAGACCGGCGTATGCAAGGCTGTAATTGCTGTCTATTGATATTGCCTTATCATACATCTCGATTGCTTGCACATAGTTTAGTTGTGAGAGAAGAAATTTCTGCCCTTTCACGTAGTATTCGTACGCAGATACATTACTGGTGAAGTTCTCGGTAATCCTATTTCTTACATCCTTTGTTATGGATATATTTGTCTGATTGATTATTCTGAGTGCGATCTCATCCTGGAGCTCGAAAATGTTGTCCATAACTCCCGTTGACTGGACCTGTTTGAGAACTTTATGGCTTTCAACTTCAACGAGCTTCGCGGTAATTCTGATTCGGTTGCCGTACTTCTGATAGCTCCCAACAACAATTAAGTCGGCACCGAGTGCCTTCCCTGCCTTTTTTGCGGTTTTGTCGTCGATGATTCCCGATTGACCTAGTTGAACCTCTTTGATGATCTTATCAACATTCGTTCTATCGACGACGATATATTCCTTTACATTCCTGAGTTTATGGGATATGGAATCGGGTATTCCAAGCTCAAGCCAGTTGATTGATTTATCCTTGGTAAGATTCTGAAATGCCGTGACCCCGATTACCTTTTCGGCAAAAAGACTTCCTGAAAAAGAAATGAGCAGGAATATGGTAATAGTAATTATTCTCCTCATGATAAACCTCTTTTTAGAAATGAGAATTGAAAAATTCTGATAGTGTTCTATATTTAGTATAGGAATATAATTTAGTCAATTCAAAGTTGATAAAAATTTTATTTTGATGACGATTGTTGATATTGCGAGTGTGGATATAAAGGGGGGAGTATGAGCCACATAATTAAGGATATTAAAAGAAATGAGCGGGAAATCATACGGATTGAGGTTTCAGAATTTGAAGGCAAGGAGCTCATCAATTTGAGAATCTGGTATCAGGCAATTGATGGGCGTGGGGATGTCGTGTATAAACCGACAAAAAAGGGAGTTGCGCTTACTATCGATAAATATGAAGAGTTACGGGAGGGTATTGAGAAAATAGGTCAATATATAAAAGACCAGGAGAGTGGATTTAGTACGAAAGATGAATGACCCCATCTTCATAGAGTAACAGTATAGATTTTACACAGAGAGAACGTGCTCTTCTGATCTGTAATTCATCATGAATAATATTCGGATTAATAACACCTCTGAGAACATCCTCGATAATGTACCGTGCGGGTTTCGGCAATGCCTCAAGGAGTTTGACGGTTTTCTTTTTCTTCATTCCCTTGAGTGATGTTGAAAGGACAAACCATCCGACCTTCAGGAGGAGATGAGAGTAATCGTATGGTCTCGTAAATAGGCTCAGAAGGTAATCGAAGCTTTCATACCCGAGATTGAGCGCGTGAATCCTGATCTTACGATAGTTTCGAACGAGCGTTGCCTGGCTCGATAACACCTCTGAGAAGGAAATGGTCTTATTCTGAATAAGAGCGTGGATTGACGAGAGCTTTCTTTCTGAGATGTACTGACCGAGTATAGCTTTATACCGATTCCAGTCGGAGGATATTGACTGTGCAATAATCGATTCGCTGGTCGTGGTAAGGGTTTTATAGAGAAGTCCGTTTTTATCAATCTCATCTAGCCATTGGGAGAAATCTTTCACAAGGAGCAGTTCTAGAGATGATAGTGTTTTCAGAACATCCTGTATCTGGCTGAGAAATTTTGAGTAGCCGATATCCTCATTACCTCGCATGAGAAAATATATCGCTTCTTCGATAGAATAGATGCCTTCGACGAGATCCCTCCTTCGAATAAAACCGATCTTTTTGATTTTTGTCATAAAATCCATTACATCATGAACGGTATTTGTGGAGAGATTTCTTTTCAATCTGAGGGAATGCTCCGGAATGGCGAGAACGATAAGGCATATCTGATATACGGTGAGAAGATTTCTCTTTTGTAGTTGATTGAGAAGGGTCTGCAGTTCGATGTCACTGAATGTTTCAAGAATTGTTTTTAAACTGGGGAAGAGATTAATCGGATTTGCGAAGTAACCTCTTAATTCTGAATCGATTGTGTCCGAGTCAGTGCTGACTGTAATTTTTCTTGAAAATAATTGTAAGAGAGAAAGGGGAAATGCGATAGTGAGAAATATTTCCCTCTCCTCTGTTAAGATTGATATATCAATACGTTTCCAGTTGTTTTCACTCAAGAGTGACCTATCATTATCGGTTTCGGTTTCGATGAGGATGGAGTGTTTTTTTTTAAAGAGGATACTGAAAAGGAGTTCTGTTTGATGTATGTTTGATTCTAGATGATTGCACAGTTGTATTATTTCATCATCGAGAAAATTTTTACCGGATAATACTACAGGATATTTCTTAGTATAACTTGTGAGAGTTATCACTGCAAGTTGTTCCTGTGCGTGAAATAAGTTGTCGTGAGTCGCTATTGGTGAGATTGCAATTGTGGGTCTGTTATAGACGGAGAGTAATAGATCATCAATACCGGTGAGAAGGAGATTCTTGAGTATTCGTGCGGCACTATTCAGTAACATGATAGCTGGAACGGTAACTGAAATGGTACGTAAATATCATTGAATGATAGTATGGCTAGAATTCAATGTTAAGGAATGCAATATCATCGTTTCTTTCACTGAGCGGTGCAAATTTCTTAATTTCATTGAGCAGCGATTCGCAGAATTCATCTCCAATGATATCACGATTTTTCTTCATCAATTCGGCAAGCCTTCTTTCACCAAATTCTTCATTATTATGATTTTTTAATTCAGTCATCCCGTCGGTATAGAGGA
>CAZZCF010000260.1:3201-4132 GCA_964652955.1 uncultured Leptospirales bacterium | reverse complement strand
ACCGGCCCGAAATACCGTATGCCCAATTCTTCAAAAATATACCCCGGCACGAGGATCCCCTTGAGGCTTGCTTCTGTTTTATACAGAAATTTGTATATCGATTCACCAATTTTCGGTATTTTCTGTATTATCTCATAGGACTTTCTTCTCAACCGGTTGTAGAATGTACCGGTGATAATGCGCATCAGATATTCGGAGAGAGCACCGACATTCTTCGAAATTGAGTGCTCATTATCATTGAGTATGATTATGATGTCGTTCTTCAAATGCCCGATCTGGTTGAGCGCTTCGAAAGCCATTCCTGCAGTCATTGAACCATCGCCGATAACCGCTACGATCTTATAATTCTCATCCCGGAGATCCCGTGCGATAGCATCACCGACTGCAAGCGAAAGGCTTGTACTGCTGTGACCGGTATTGTACGTATCGAATTTCGACTCCGACATCTTGGGGAATCCGCTTATACCATCGAGCTGTCGCAGGCTGTTGAATTTATCTTTCCTTCCCGTAAGGATCTTATGGGCATAGCATTGATGGCCGACATCCCAGATTATTTTATCTTTTGGCGTATTGAAAACATAGTGGAGCGCAATGGTAAGCTCAATAACACCGAGGGATGAGGCGAGATGGCCACCGGTGGAAGAGACAACATCAATAATCAGCTCTCTGATCTCTTCAGAGAGCTGGCAGAGCTGATCTTCATCGAGTTTCCTGAGATCGAATATCGTTTTTATCGAGTCGAGTATCATGGCCGACATATATCATCATAACAATAACAGATGAAAAAATCGCAACTCCTCTGCTATTCAGCTATTCGCGTGATTTTGAGCGTTTTCCCATTCCGATGTACCGTGAAGAGCGCACCATTAATTCGATCATTTCCCGACGCCACCTCCAGCGGTATGCTGGTTCTTAAGAGAAAATTCTTAAT
>CAZZCF010000260.1:0-3191 GCA_964652955.1 uncultured Leptospirales bacterium | reverse complement strand
AATGGATCTGTCTTTGTCCATGCCAATGACTGAGTTAAATGAACCGGTCATTCCGACATCGGTAATATAACCCGTTCCCCGTGGAAGGATTTCATCATCAGCGGTCTGTACGTGCGTGTGCGTGCCGAACACGCATGTAGCTCTCCCGTCAACATACCAGCCGAACGCTCTTTTTTCAGAGGTTGTTTCCGCATGAAAATCAACTACGATGATGTCTGCATCATTGTGAATGCGAGTGTAAATATCATCGAATTTTCTGAAGGGGCAATCGACCGTGATTAGATTTACCCTCCCGATTAAATTTATCGTGCACACTGAGATACCATTGACATTTGTTATAAAGAACCCTTTACCGGGAACTCCCTCAGGATAATTGGCCGGTCGAATCAATCGTGACTCAATGTCGAGTACCTCCAGAATTTTCTTATTGTGCCAGATGTGATTTCCTGTGGTGATGAGATGAACGCCATAGGAGAGCAATTCATTTGCATTTTTTGGTGAAATATTTTTCCCCCCCGAAGCATTTTCACCATTAACAATGATAAAATCAACATTGAGCTTTGAAGCGAGATCAGCAAGCTTCCTCCGAATAAGCTCTCTTCCGGGTTTCCCGACGATATCACCAATTGTTAAAATGTTCAGAGTATCAGCCATGTTATCGTATCGCATTAAAATCCTTTCTGGTGAAGTGCACTTCTCCTCCGGCACAATCGCGTCCATGCGATCGGTCGCTCCTCGTATCAACGAGCATCGTTTCGAATTCGATTGTCTTGGTACCGGTGACGTGTATCTTTACACCATCACATTCAATCGCTTCTGCTATTTCGCATAGTCAACAATTCTCGTTTCCCGAATGACCGTTACTCGAACAATACCCGGGTATTTTAGTTCCGATTCAATCTTTTTTGCAATATCACGGGCGAGATGCTCGGCTTTCTCGTCATTGATAAGATCGTTCGATACCATTACCCGAATTTCTCTTCCCGCCTGTATCGCATAACACTTTTCAACGCCTTTGAATGATGAAGCGATCGATTCAAGATTTTCCAATCGTTTTAAATAGGTATCGAGAGATTCTCGTCTCGCTCCGGGTCGAGAGGCTGAAATGGCATCTGCCACCTGAATCAGAACTGCTTCAAAGGACTCCGGTTCCCGATCATTGTGATGTGAGGCGATAATGTTGACGACATCATCATCCTCACCGAATTTCTTGGCCATTTCCGCACCGACAAGCGCATGAGCTCCTTCCCCTTCTGCAATGCTGCCCTTGCCGATATCGTGAAGGAGGCCTGCTCGCTTCGCCAGATCAACGTTTAACTTCAACTCACCGGCCATTATTCCTGCAAGATTTGCCACCTCCTTACTGTGAGCCAGTACATTTTGGCCATAGCTGCTCCTGAATTTCAGTTTCCCGATATTATAGAGCGCATCTTTACTGATGCCGGGAATTCCGAGATCAAATGCAGCTTTTTCACCCTCCTCCAGCATGTTCTCCTCAATTTCATGGGTCACCTTTTCGACGACTTCTTCTATTCGCGCGGGATGAATACGGCCATTATGAATGAGCCTTTCAAGCGATAATCTGGCAATCTCACGCCGAATGGGATCGTATCCTGAAATTACCACCACCTCGGGAGTATCGTCGATTATCATATCGACACCGGTGAGATTTTCCAGTGTTCTGATATTTCTGCCCTCTCTCCCGATGATTCTCCCTTTCATATCATCGGACGGAAGTGAAACAGTTGTTATGGTACTATCTGATGTAAAATCCGAGACATTCCGCTGTATTGCTGCGAGTACAATCTCTTTTGCTTTTTTTTCAGCAGTTCTCCTCGCTTCTTCCTCAATCTTGTTAATCAGCTTGATTGATTCAAACCTCACATCATTTTCCAAATTCTTTAAGAGGATTTTTCGTGCTTCTTCTGTTGTAAGCCCTGATATCCTCTCCAATTCCTTTTTGTGTCTTTCGAACTCCTTTTTTAGTTCTTTCTCCTTCTCCTGGTTTTCTGATTCCTGCATGCGAAGAATCTTTTCGTCCTTTTCAATCTGAACAGTTCTTTTTTCAAGAGATTCCTCTTTCTGCATTATCCTCCTCTCAATATTCTGAATCTCCTGTCTTCGCTCTCTCATCTCCTTTTCGAAAATGTTTTTTTCCTTAAGCAATTGATCTTTGGCCTCAATTAGGAGCTCCTTTCTCTTTGCCTCAGCTTCTTTTATTGCATCCTGGAGAATTCTTCGTGATTGAGCCTCCGCTGAATTTAATTTAACTCTTCCAATGTATGCCCTCAGGACATATCCGGCAATTCCTACCACGAAACTGATAGCAACGATAAGGAGGATCGTTCCCGTATCCATAACAGTCCTCCTCGCATAATGGTGTATTTACGACATTAACAAAACGGTACATCTCAATTTCACTTAGACGATGACATAGTAACTGTCATCCTTACAATTACTGTTCCGGGAATAAAAACCCGGGATAAAAAAGATACAACAGAATAGAGCAATTTCTCAAAAGATGATCACTCATTCCTTGAAAAGACGATCACTTGTTGCCCGGTTATCCCGTAACAAAAAAACAGTTATACGGGTGATAACCAACTGCTTTTAGAAGGCAACTTTTTCCGGGAAAAACTTTTTCGTGAGCTTGTTCTGGACGAATTGGGGGACTAGTGTGGAAATATTACCGCCGTAGCTTGCTACTTCTTTGACAATATTTGACGATAAGAAGGTATATTCGGCTCGTGCCATTAAGAAGATAGTCTCGACCTCTGGGGCCAGATTTCTGTTCATTAAAGCGATGGCATACTCATACTCAAAATCAACAATCGCCCGAAGTCCTCGAATAATACAGGAGATATTTCTCTCCCTGCAATAGTCAACCAGTAACCCATCAAAGGTAGCAATCTCTACCTCGTCACCGTAACAGGTGCAACATTCTCTGAGGATCTCAAGCCTCTCCTCAATGGTGAATAGTGACCTTTTTTCGCTATTGCGAGCAACGGCGATAATTAATTTATCACATATCTGCTTCGATCGCTCAATGATATCTAAATGACCATTGGTAAGCGGGTCGAATGATCCAGGATAAATTCCAATTCGCATAGTAAAGCACACTAAAATTTTTCCAGACAAAACTTAAGTTATTATTATATGGAATTTTTGTCAAGAAATATATAGACTAAATT
>CAZZCF010000259.1:0-4160 GCA_964652955.1 uncultured Leptospirales bacterium | reverse complement strand
CGAGTTGAGGGATTTTTAAAAATTTCCTGAATTCTTTATCGTAGAGCTCGGACCGGTTGCAGGAAAGCAGCAGGAGGGTGATAAGTATAAATGGGATTTTAGTTTTCACCGTATTTCCATTGAGCCTTAAATAGTTTAAATATCATATTCACCCATGATAATACAATTTTTTGGTTATGTCAATGAGATATTGAACAGTTTCTATTCGAAATTTTCAAGAACCGACGCACGTACTCATTGAAGCTATCTGTTCCGGGTATTATCATCCCACTGCTATTATTTTACTCCACCGATTGCAAAAAGCGTAATATTCCCGCCGTATCCGGTATCTCATTTCGGAATCGGGACGCAAGGTTGCCGTTGCAAGGGGATACGCAATCCGTACTGTTCTCCTTCCCGGCGAGGAGAAACCGTTGAGAATTCTCGTAAGCAGGGCACCGGCCTTCAGCACCTTTGCAATTGAACATGAACCGAAACCGCTTTACGGATAGACAGATTGTAGTAAGCACTCACCACGACGAAGTCGCGCCGCCGCCGCTGAAAGAGCCTCCGCCGCCCGACCAGGAGGAGCTGCCGGATGAGCTGCTGGAGAATGATGAGTAAGAAGAGGAGGAGCTCCCCGATGAATAGCTCGAATGAGCGCCTGTTGGAGAGAGCATAATCGGCCAGAAAAAGAGCTGGAAGAGGCATATCATCGGGAAAAAGACGGCCAGGCCGATCTCAGCATCGGATCGGGTGACCGTATGCGGTCCGAGCAGATCCAGGACGTACACTGCCGACGCAAGGTTAATGACAGTGGTCACTATCATTATCACATTAGCCGTTCTGCGCATAAGCGTATCTGTTTTATACGATGCAACGACACCGGAGCCTCCGATAACGCCGCCGAGATAGACAATCGGCTCCCAGAACCACACTCGACGGAAATAGAGGAAGATGAGAAGGGTGAGCGCGATCCATATTAGAACAACGCCGGCCAATGTGACTATTATCTTCTTCTTGCCTTTATAGTTTTCCCGGTACCAGGTGAAATTCCCGCCGAGCATTATCCCGAGGAGAAAGTATACAAAATAAAAGGAGATAGTATGATAGAATGCGCCCATGATTCTGCGGAAAAGCGGTATCGGTTCCCCCGCGCGAAGTACCGCCGTTTCCCCGATGATGCTCTGCGTTACCTTCAGTATCCCCATGCCGTAGGCACCTTTTCGAAAGTCACTCTTTATCTGATCGAGTATCTGCTGCGCCTTGTTGTCGGGGATATATCCCCTGAGACCGTCGCCCACCTCGAGGCGCATGCGGCGATCATTCACGGCAATGATAAAGAGGAGACCGTCGTCGCGATCGCGGCTTCCGCCGCCCCATTTCTGTGCGATGTCCAGGGAATAATCCTCGATGCGCATCGTGCCTGTCGAGGGCACGGTAAGGACAGCTATCTGCACGCCGGTTTTCTCCCGGTGAGCGACGATGAGATCGCTGATGCGCTTTTCATGGTGATGAGAGATTACGCCCGCATAATCGTTCACCGGTTTTTTAATCTCCGGGTAGTGAGCAGAGAGCGCACCGGAGAAGGGCATTAAGGCAAGAAAAGCGGTGATTGTAATTATCCGGAGGAGTGTAGGATGATGATATGCATGATACGTATTCATGATGTGCTCACCTCATCGGGGAGCTCATTGCCGGCGATATCTTCGTCGGGAGCATGCGCTCTTAGGAGATCGCCGATTATATTCAGTGCTGATTCTATCCCCTCCACCGGTCTGCCCTCTTTATATCCCCGCACCACGCGGTCAATGACCTCCTGCCAGAATCCGGGCTCACCCGCGCCATAGATGCCGGGCCCGGCAAAGACGGCCGCTCTTCTGTCGTTCACGGCAATGTAGAGAAGAACCGCGGTTCCCTCCCCGGTACCGCTCATGCCGAGGCGAGTAAAGAGCTCGCCGGCGCGCTCGAGGCAGTCATCCTGCGGGCATTTTGACTCGATATGAACGCGAACCTCTCCGCGATTGCCCCTTTCAGCATTCGTTATCGAGGCAATTATCTGCTGCTCTTCCGCGGAGTTGGAAAAGGGCGATTTGCCGAATAAGCGCAATAACTGTCTGTACATTTTATTCATGACGATCCCTATTTTGGGAATCTCCAGATTTTTTTCCCGCCGCTTGGACCGGGGGACATCTTATTTCGAATATCGTTGCACGTTGCTCGTGAGATTCACTGTAACAGGCAAATTGCAAACTGTCCAGCTATTTTGGGGATGGTATAGAACGATATGGAGCAGTACTATTATCATATAAGAAAAAGTGCCTTACAAATTGGGAATTCAATTCACAATCTGTAAAAAGAACTGTCAAATAGTTTGATTGCTGTGAGGTGAATGCCGTTACCATACAAATGAAATTTATTTTTTTGAATTATCTACTGCTTTCCAGTCATTCTCATCAAATTTCTCTTCTTTAACTTCCGTGATGATCCTTTTTATTTCTTGATCCTCATCTTGAGAATCCGGAGCAACAATAGTAACTTCAAATATTTTTTTTCCGATAACTTTCATTTCCCAAATAATTTAATATTAATTTTCTTTTTCTTTGTATTGATTCGTTCACATTGACAATGAGTGCTCCCGAGTGACTATTTGATTCTCTGAATATTGCAAAATAGGGATTTCCCAATTTGGGAATATTTTATTGACAGGACAATGTTTTTATAGTATAGTTCATGAAATGAGGGTGATTGCAAAGCGGACGCTTGTTGAATTCTGGGGAAAGAATCCCGAGTATCGTGATGCGAAAGTGCAGCTTGAGGCCTGGTATAGGGAAGCAAAAAATGCCAGGTGGCGAAATCCTGCCGATGTCAAGCGTCATTACCGTAATGCCAGCATAATCAAGTCGAACCGCATCGTGTTTAATATATGTGGCAATAAATATCGTCTGGTCGTTAAAATCAACTATCCTGCTCAAGTCGTATATGTTCGTTTTATAGGAACGCATAAAGAGTACGATGAGATAAACGCCGAGGAGGTATGACCGTGAAAATTCGTCCAGTTAAAAATAAAAGAGATTATGATGCTGCCCTGAAAAGGATTGGTGCGCTGATGGACGCTAAGAAAAACTCAAAGGAGATGGATGAGCTTGAGGTGCTTTCCATACTCGTCGAGAAATATGAGGATGAATATTTTCCAATAAGTGATCCGGACCCCGTCGAAGCGATCAAATTCAGGATGGAGCAGATGGGTCTGTCTCAGGGCGATCTCGTCAATGTAATCGGGAGCAGATCGAAGGTCTCCGAGGTGCTCTCAGGAAAAAGAAACCTTTCGATTCGGATGATACGAGCTTTACATGAACGCCTTAGCATACCCGCCGATGTCCTTCTTCGAGTTAAGTAAAACCGGATAATGTCCTTGATTTATAAGCTGATGTTGAATTTTGCAACCGGTTGCTGAATTGGACCGCCGGCGGTCCAATTCGGCTTTCTGTGTTATGTGTAGTACAATAGTATTCACCTGACAGTTGGTCAATAAAAAAGGTGACCACTCTGCCTCTAAAAGATATTTTTTGTTTGCACACAATAAATATCAAGGAGAACAAAATGGCCACCATTAACAATGTACAAAAAAAGGTAGCAAGAAGGAAACTAAGTTTATAAGAATTAGCAGAAGAAATGGGAAATGTGAGCAAAGCCTGTAAGGCAATGGGTTATTCACGACAGCAATTCTACGAGATACGCAGGAATTATCAGACCTTTGGTTTCGAAGGTCTGGTTGATAAGCTTCCCGGCTGCAAGACTGGTCATCCCTTTGAACTGTTTTAAAATTAGATGAAATTGAGCACAAGAGGACCCGTGTACGGAGACCCCGGAGCAATGGCTTTGTTGAACGGTTACACCGGACCCTGCTGGATGAGCGTTTCAGTATCAAGGGTCGTGAAAAAATGTATGAGTCAGTTGATGAGATGCAGAAGGATCTTGATTAGTATCTGGTGCTCTATAATACAAAGCGTTCTCACCAGGGTTTGAATATGAACGGCATGACTCCTGAGAAGGCATTTCATGCAGTAAAACAATCTAAGACAAAAGGAGGTACAGCTGCTTAAGTATTCATACTTTTAGAGGTGGGTGTCAGGTGAATTCTGTAGTTGTAAAATTTATATTAAAGCAAACCACTCATA
>CAZZCF010000258.1:0-4172 GCA_964652955.1 uncultured Leptospirales bacterium | reverse complement strand
TAACCTTTGTTGTGAAAAAAGGCTCAAAAATTCTGTTCAGATCTTCTTCATATATTGTTGAATCGCTATTCCGAACATCGATAACGAGGTATTTTTCATTCATCGAGGTTATCACCTCAACAACTCCATTCGGTTCAGTCGCATCAATCGCATTCTGGAGCAGGTTAAGCATAACCTGCTTTGTCTGATTATAATCCGATTTAACCAGGGGAACATTTTTACTCAAACTGAGATTTACCTGTATACGCCGCTCCTGAAAGAGATTCTTTAACAAATAATAGGTATCCTCGATTATTTCATTGATGTTGTTGAACTCAAGGATAAAAGGAGACTCCCTCGTGAAATCCATGACATTGGAAAGGGTTTTCTCCAGCCGTTCCGATTCCTTCAGAATAACATCTGCCGATCTGACAACACCGTCACTGTTCTTTGCAGAACTCGAAATGAGTTGTTTGATACGTTTTGCATATCCCCCCATAGTCACCAATGGATTCCTGATCTCATGTGCAATATGCGATGCAATCCTGCCGACCGCTGCCAGCTTCTCCGATTCAATAAGTGCATCCTGTCGATCCTTGACCTTTTGCATCTCCTTCTTCAGATTAAGGGTATTGTTATACCCTTCGATCGACAGCGCTGCCTGAAAAGCAAAAATTGAGAGGAGCTCAATGCTATCTTCACCGATGGGAATCCGGTTGAATTTATTATCCGCGACAATGACTCCGATAGTTTTATTCACCGCCACGAGTGGAACGACCACAAATTCACTGACGTCCATAAAATCTCTGACAGCAGAATCTACCCTCTCATCATGCTCAGCATCGTACACGTGAATGTTTTCCACGGTACGGAATGAGCGGGTAAAAACAGTATCACTGTCCATCCGGTAGCTCTTCGATAATACCCTCTGCAAAAAACCCCGTCCTTTCCGATCCTCAACTGCATAGCCCGTATCACCCGGGGGTCTTTTCGCATCGGACTGCAACGATTTCCAGACCTCAATTGCCTCATCAAAGTTATCAGGCCCAACCGCCATCTTCCCCACGAGCATATCCCCTTTTTCACTCAGGAGAAAGAGCATTGCCCTATTAAATCCGAGTCCGGACCCCGAAGTCACCCCGGCCAGAATTGTATGGAGAATCTTGTCAATTTCATCATCTTTCTGAATAGTTTCAGAGATCTGGCTTATCAGGGAGATCTGATAATCCTTCCTGCACCTGTTTGTAATGTCGTCAATGACCAGTATTATTTGATTCTCGCCCCGCACCAGCATGCTGGAGAGCTTAATATCTCCGATAATCGAGATCCGATTCCGTGAGAGGAGATGCGTCTTCTCAATGAATGTCGGTTCGCCCGATATCTTTATTTTCTTAACAGCATCCTGAATACGCCCCGTTATGAAATAGAATATATCTTCAAGGCGCTTCCCAATAATATCCTCTAACTGAAAATAAAATTTCTTGCAGAAACTCTCGTTCGCAAAGATGATCTCATCTTTTCCATTAATGACAACGAAATATGAAGTAATTGAGAGGACGATGTTATTGTATAACTCTCTGAGGTTCATAATTTCATTGCTCTGTGATGACACGAGATCATCGAGATGTCTGCCCATGGTCACCAGTTCTGTGTAAATGCTTCCCAGCTCATCATCTGTGCTGGGAACACCTTCGGGCACTGTAAACCTCCCCTTCTTATAATCAGCGATAATACTTCTGATGGTGGCGAACCGTTTATATAATTTATAATGGGAGATGAGCATGAAAGCCGCCTTTATTATAATATACACCCCGATGATGATGATGCCTATCCGAATACCGGTATCGGAGATACTGCTCTGAACGGCAACCAGTGTTATTAGGAAAAGGGCGACGAGTATATCAGTGAGCTGAATGAGATGGTATTTGGAAAATAAACGTTTGCCCATAGATTCCATGACCTATAGTGCCTGAGATGGTGTCACTGTTCGCAAGAAGAGAGGCTCGGGACGCCGCAACAGAACTCACCTCTCTCCCCGCGAAGGAGAAGTTCCTTGAACCCAACACGGCATTCATCTATCAATAATATCAAATAATAGTAATAAAATCAATACTTTCATGATAATAATTTTCAATGGAAAGCATGCACACAACCACAGATCAGGTGGGTTGCTACTCTACGGCGCTATCAAAAAAACGAATACATATCTTTTTTTTCCAAGAAAAGGTGATTAATTAATTGTTGACGGAATGGCTCTTCTCCCTATGGTGCGAGATCACTCTTCGGAGAACGCCTCAAAGAGAGTACTCGGTGAAGCTGGTTATTGCAACAAAAAACAAAAACAAGATGCGTGAAATCGCAGAGAAATTCTCCTCTTTGAGAACTATTCAGCTTGTCTCCCTTCTGAATTATGATGATGCTCCCGAGATAATTGAAAACGGTATCACGTTTAAGGAAAATGCCTGTAAAAAAGCGATTGCAATATCCGACTATACAAAACTGCCAGCACTCGCTGATGATTCGGGACTGGAAATCGATGCGCTCAATGGAGAGCCGGGAATTTATTCAGCACGATACGCCGGTGAAAACAAAACTGACGAAGAGCGAAATCAACTTATTCTGAAGAAGATGGAGGGAGTTCCCGAGCAGAAGCGAACAGCACGATTTCGATGCGCCATCGCCCTCGTTTTAAACGATACCGTCTATACCAATGAAGGGGTATGCGAAGGTCGCATCACCTATTCCATGAGAGGTGATGATGGATTTGGATATGATCCTATTTTTTTCATCCCGCAGCTCAATAAAACAATGGCGGAGCTTCCCCTCTCACAGAAAAATAAGATCAGTCATCGAGCGATAGCTCTTGATAAAACACGTGAGCTGCTGGAGAAATTGTGCGATGGAAGCTGAATCACTGATGGAAGTCATCAAATGGTCACTGTTGATAATAATCACCGGTTTCTTTGCCCAGTTCGGCAAAACCTTTGCCCAATACCTTATGAAAAGAGCAAAAACGCATCAGCGGCGAGCTTCTCTGAGACGAGAAGACACACACCCTGTCACAACAGTGAATCCCGATGGTGGATCAGCCGGGGCGCCGGAAGCTCCGACAGCCGACTCTTCAATCAACAGGGGAAAAGAGAATCGGGTCACACTCGAAAAGAATACACAGAAAATATTGAAGAAACGGAATAAAACAGCGCTCAAGAAATTGAAGAAACATGACTGACGATCGATCGAGGCGTA
This sequence comes from uncultured Leptospirales bacterium, assembly GCA_964652955.1. Lineage (GTDB taxonomy): Bacteria > Spirochaetota > UBA4802 > UBA4802 > JAKQUI01 > CAZZCF01. Next base: position 947 of record CAZZCF010000258.1, on the reverse strand, counting down.
TACTCCATTATTTAAAAAAAGAGTACGGCAACCCGGTAACTGAGCTGCGATTCGTTAATCTCTACGAACTGGCCGTATCGGTAATTCTATCAGCCCAAACAACGGATAAACAGGTCAATGCCGTTACACCGGAACTATTTAAACGATATCCGAGTTTCGCCGATTTATCACAGGCGCATCAAACAGAGGTGGCTGCACTCATCAGGAGCACGGGATTCTATCAAAACAAAGCCAAGAATATAATAAACCTCGCAAAAAAAGTGACCGGGGAATTAAACGGAAAGCTCCCGGACACCCGGGAAGAACTCATGAGATTGCCTGGCATCGGGAGAAAATCGGCGAATGTGATACTCGCCGTCGGGTTTCATAAACCCGCGCTCGCCGTGGATACGCATGTTCTGCGTGTTGCCAACAGGATCGGTTATATCAGGACTCCTGTTCCATTCGAAGTTGAAAAAGCGCTTACCTCATTCATTCCCCGAGAAGAGTGGAGCGCGGCTCATCTGCTCTTTATTAAACATGGGAGAACGACCTGTAAGGCCCGGAATCCCCGATGTTTCGAGTGTGCCCTCATTTCACTGTGCGATTTTGAATATAAAAATCTTTAAAAGTAATGTACACCGCAGGATCAGTTATCTTCGTATTAAGGTGCTCTTTCGGATCGAGACCGCTGATCTTGTGAAGTGCACGGTACGCACCTTCAGAGAGGTTGATATTGATATCTGTCAGGTACTCCAGAAGAACCGGAATGGATTCAATCCTTCTCTGCTGGGCGAGGACAGCCATGCCCCAGAGCTTGAAGTCATCATTACCCCGCTGCAAGCGATCGATAAGATCATGCTCATTCCCTTCGATATACCTTGAAGCAAGCGCAACGAAATGCACGGCCTCGTGCACCTTTGAATCCGGCACCATCGACTCCTTTTCAGCATAGGACACAATTCTTT
>CAZZCF010000257.1:0-4194 GCA_964652955.1 uncultured Leptospirales bacterium | reverse complement strand
CCCCGCAGGGGCGTCCTTTTACCACAGGCACTTCCTCGCTTCGCTTGGTCGCTTCGGCGCTTTCTTTGGACGATGCAAAGAAAGTCGCACTTTTCACTCTTTTATCAAAAGAGATATATCCGAAATTTCCCGCTCCGGCTGCGGGTGAAATTTATAATTTTTTTATGGACTTACTCTTTACGTAATGTAGTGTTTCCCATATATTTGATTGTAACGGCTTTATCGAAAAAATAAAATTTGGAAGGAACCGCATGGATAACGATGAATATCCTAATGATTGCCTGAATCTTTCAGCGAATGAGATCGAAAATTTTATGCTTCTCATTGTGCGAAACGGTCATCTCCCCGTTTCCGTTCAAGAGATAGATAATGCCCGCATAGTGCATCAGCTCGATGATTGCCCCACCGGCGAGGAGATACTGAAATCCGTATCGTCTCCCGATCGTGTGCCCTGCCTGAGGGAGATATACCTCAATCTGGGCTTCTCTGATAATGAGATAAAGCATGCCGAGGATCTGGTGCTCAACCGGTACCGGTCGTCGTTGAAGAGGTCTTTTAAACCCGATAGTGAGACGGAAAAGGTGGTCACCGATTTTTTCGGTCTGCTCAGAAGAGCGGAAGATGCGCTTCACAGGACCGGCCGATGAAGCGGGGCAAATATCATCTTCATGTATTAATACTCTCTTTTCCCTCCCTGCCGCAAGCCGGGTTCACATCTCATCGGTCCGCCCGTCACCGATTTTTTTTAATAGCATCCCTGAGAGCATGCAGAATATCTTGACGGTAGAGGCGGTAAATTATAAAACCGTTGCATACATGCGGATTGGAAAAGGTTCCGGATCTGATTCATGAAACAGAAAACAATACTTCTGGTTGAAGACGAGCGAATCATCGGGCTGGATATTCAGAAAACGCTTCTTGAGCTGGGATACAGCGTCCCGCCTCTTGTTTCCTCCGGTGATGAGGCGATACAAAAAGCGGAAGAGCTGAATCCCGATCTGATACTGATGGACATCGCCCTTTCCGGAGATATCGACGGCATCGATGTCATCAATAAGATTCGAGAGAAGCTCGATATACCGGTCATTTATCTCACCGCTCACGCGAATGATACCACCTTTAAGCGCGCAAGGGAAACAGAGCCCTACGGATACCTGGTGAAGCCGGTGGGAAAGAATGATCTCTATATGGCAATAGAAACCTCGCTGCACAGGCATTCGATGCAGATAAAGCTCCGCGAGAGCGAGGAGCGTTATCACGAGATTTTTGACAACTCCCCCGATGTAATTTACCATCTCAATGAGCGGGGTGAAGTTATAACGGTAAATTCGTCGCTGTTGAGCTTTTTTGGCTATGAAGATGACAGTGAAATAGTTGGAAAGAGCTTCGTGGAATTCATTCATCCTGACGACAGGGACAGCGTGGTATGCTCATTTATCGAAGCAATAAAAGCGAAAAGAGAGACGACTGCCGGGCTGACCTTTCGACTGCTGAAGAGGAGCGGAGAACCGGTCTGGTTCGAGCTTCATTCGCGAATGATGTTCGACGAAAACGGGAATTATCACAAGGAAGTTGGAATTCTGAGGAACATCACAGATCTCATGCAGGCGAAGGAATCGCTGCGCGAGAGCGAAGAGAAGTACCGCAATCTCATTGAAAACCTGAATGACATTGTTTACGAAATCGATGGAAACGCTAAAATAATCTACGTCAGTCCCAACATTGAGGAAATCTCCGGTTATACTCAAGAGAAGCTTCTCGGCAGAAGTTATTTCGATTTACTGCATCCCGATGAGAATATGGAGGAGCGGAAAGAACATTTCAAAAAAGTTTTATCCGGCGAGCCGCTGATAAACGAGTACCGGTTTCTGGCGAAAGATGGCAGCCCTGTCTGGGTACGGAACAGCGGACGGACGGTCGTACATGGCGGAACGGTAACCGGCGTTCAGGGGATACTGATGGATATCACGGAAAAAAAGATGGCCGAGGAGGCGCTGCGCAAGAGCGAAGAGAAATACCGGCTGCTCGCCGATAACATGTCCGATAACATCTGGGTCTTGAATACGGACCTTCGGTTTACCTATGTGAGCCCTTCCGTCAGCAGAATTGTCGGGTATACCGACAGGGAATACCTATCCATGCGACTGGAAGATATTCTTACGCCTGACTCCCTTGAGTTGACGATGAGAACCGTCGAGGAGGAGCTTGCGGAAGAATCACGGAAAAATACAGGGAACGAGCAGAGATATGAATCATCCGGCGGATACCGAACACTGGAAGTGGAGCTGATTCATAAGAATGGCCACCGGGTATGGGGTGAGATTACCGCAAAATTTTTGCGGGATGACTCCGGAAAGGTAACCGGCATACTGGGGAGCACACGGAACATCACCGAGCGCAGGCGTGCGGAAGAACAGCTCAGATCCTCCCTGCGCGAAAAGGAGATCCTTCTCAAGGAGATCCATCACCGGGTCAAGAACAACTTTCAGGTCATAACCAGCCTTCTCAGATTGCAGAGAAAAAGCATAAAGGATGTTGATCTGCACCGGGTATTCGTCAATTCCGAGAATCGCATACGTGCAATGGCGCTGGTGCACGAGCGGCTGTATCAATCGGGAGATTTTGCCAGGATTGATTTCAGTGATTATATCAGCTTAATGGCAGCTGAGCTGTTTCAGACGCATCATTGCGATCCTGACAGGGTTAAACTTCAGATCAATGCCGGCAGTATACAACTGGGCATCGACCAGGCAATACCCTGCGGTCTTATCATAAACGAGCTCGTATCAAATGCTCTCAAGCATGCATTCCCTGATGAATTGGAAAAAAAGGGAAGGATTGAGATATCGCTTCACGAGAACGGTGCCGGGGTCGAGCTCACGGTAAGAGACGATGGCGTTGGTCTCCCGGAAACTATTGACATCACGAAATCAGATTCACTCGGACTGGAAATAGTGCATCTGCTCGCCGAGGTACAGCTCAGGGGAGAATATGGGCTGTCACGGGAGAATGGCACGGAATTTACGGTTCGTTTCAAGATGGAAGAATAAAAATATGGTGCCTGCCGTTTCATGGAGGGTGATGCTCCGCCCCCGGAGCTGCCACAGCAAATTAAATGGCACACGGTCCCCGACGCTGATAAGATGCCTTCAGGCAACCCGAAGCGAGTAAAAAATCTCCCTTCGCTACTTCTTCTTCTCGCGTGCTTTCATGAACTCCATGAATTTCTGAGCCGGCTCTCCCGAGGCGAAATCCTCCCCGGCTATCTGGCTCTCGTAGGCAAATCCCCGGTCGTTCACGTAGGTCGCCATCTCAACGAGAAACTTGCAGCGCCGTATCGCCCGCCGGGTGCTCTTCCCGATGGTGCGGCATATCTCCCGCACCCGGTTATCGAGCTCCTGCAGGGGAACAACCTCGTTCACCAGGCCGATCCTGAACGCCTCGTCGGCATCGATGGTGCGGGCCGTGTAGATCAGCTCCCGCGCCCTGAGCGGCCCCACGAGCCTCGTGAGCCGCTGCGTCCCGCCGCCGAAGGGGGTGAGCGCATACTTCGTCTCTATCTGCCCGAACCTGGCATTGTCCGCCGCGATTATCAGGTCGCAGCAGAGCATCAGCTCGAATCCCGCGGTGAGGTTCAATCCCCTGACGGCGGCGATGACCGGGATCGGCAGCCGCTCGACCTCCCTGAAGACATGCTGCGCCTGTATGGAGAACTGGCGTCCATCCTGGTCGGTCTTCAGGGTGCCGAAGGTCTCGATATCCGCTCCGGAGCTGAACATCTCGTCCATAACGGTGCCGAGCACCGCAGTGCGGATCGTCTCGTCCTGTCCGATCTCGATGAGTATCTGCTGCAGCTCCTCGACCACCGCGTGGTTGAAGGCGTTCTTCTTGTCCGGCCGGTTCAACAACATCCAGAAGATATCCTCTTCTCTTTTCACCTGCCAGTTTTCATAGGTAGCCATAATAACGCTCCTCAATACTATTTCGATTGATTCCGGTGGATACACCACTCTCTTACAGGATACTCCATGAGGGGATTCTTTTCAAGATATAATTCGCAGGAGATGCTCGTGGGCGCTGAACGGAGAATTCTGCCGATGGCTTCTACATCCACAACGGGATATTTTTCTTAATCTGTTTTACGATTTATTCCGATTCATCATTAATCCTTTTTCCTGAACAGACAATACATTA
>CAZZCF010000256.1:0-4198 GCA_964652955.1 uncultured Leptospirales bacterium | reverse complement strand
ATAGTATCATATCTCTCTATAAGAAGAGATAAAATTTTTATCAAAAGTATCAATATTTTGTAAAATTCTTTTCAATGTCAACGCATGCACATCCTTCTCTTCAACAGTGATGTTGCCGGATCATAAGGGAACACGGTTTTATTTCGTGATGCGGAATCCGTTTTTCAGATCATAGATGCGACGAGCGATAATCAGCGGGCTCCCGTTGTTCAGATGCCGTCAGGATTTCGTGAGCGAGCGGAGACGGTTTATCTTCCGTTCGCTACCTGTCTGAAAGGGAAGGTTCATCCGGAATTGTATCATAATGAGAGAGTGCTTGCCTTTGAAGAAACAGATGGGGAGGCTCGGTTATTACCGGGAATGAGCGGATAATCAGTTTGAAGGCGATTTATCGAAAAATATCGGGGAAAAAGCAATAAAAATTGGAATGGGCGATTGCAGAGAAGCGCAGAACAAAAAACTTATTTCTCTTCTTGACATGTTCTCTGAAATTATATATGATACGGTATCTTTATAATAATGGAGTTATACGATGAAGAAATTAGCTGTTATTTCGATAGTGTGCTTTGCCGTTGCTTTCGGGTGCTCTTATCTCAACAAGTATGCACCGTATAAGCTTGCGCTCAAGGGATTAAGCAAGGCATATGAGACGGCGATTGCGGCTGCTGAGAAAGCGGATGAGCCGAAAGAGGTTGCCGGCATATTGAATACCCTCGCCGCGGCCCATGAAAAATCGAACCCGGCTTTCGAAGAGATGTGGCGACAGTTCCCCGAGCTGATGGATTCGAAGTCCGATCAATATCCGGAAACTCTCAAAGAGGATCAGAAGTCACTGCAAGAGAACATGCAGAAGTTTGTCGAGACCTTTAAGAGAACGTCACGGCTCAAAAATATGCGTGACAAAGAGGCAGTACAGGCTGCGAATCGCTGGTCTCAATCACTTCTGGATCTCCAGAAGAGAAAGGACAAAGTCAAAGCAGAGCAGAAAAAGTAACGAGCAGACAGTCACATAAAATATAAGAGCGGCATTGCTTCACCGGTTTAGTGCCGCTCTATTTTGTATTGTGCTCAAGATGTGCGGAGCGATTTTTTGTGTGGCAGTTTCATTGGAAGGAGCATGATCTATTAGCACCACGAGGCAGTTGCAGTGAGGAGTGATGAGGTATTATCAAACATGTTGATACCTCCGCGTTGTTTATACTCTGCAGTTTCACAATCACCGAAAAGAAAATCGGGCACTCTAACCGAGGAATGCTCTGTCGGTCAGCGATACTTGGGGAGCGCCCTTCCGCAGTCAGTGAAAGGTGCTTCGATCCGTATATCCTTGAGGGGAAAGATCTCTTCTCCGATGTTGTCCGGTGAAAGGGGCATGGGTGCGCGATGTGTTCCAGTGGAGAGGAGATTCCCGTTGGGAAAGAAAGGGGTTGACGTATAGCGAAATATCCCTCAATGCTATAAGGGGACTTCTAAAAACTATTAATATGATGTCCCCTTGGCCGGCGTTGTTTCGCACATCCTGTGCACGCTGGCGTGCGCGACGTCGTGTCGCTGTGGGCTTAGTGTCTGATAAAACCAGTATTTTTAATAAGGAATCAATGTAAATACTGTTTTTTAGATGTACCCATAAAAAAACAGCTGGAGTTTTATATGCGTAATACAAAATATCTGATAATACTTGTGCTCATCTCTGCCTTCATGTACACGGATGTAATCGCGCAGCGTCACGTCTATCGACGGGGGAAAATGACACGGCATTACAATCCGGAGACAGTCAGGACCATACAGGGCGTAATAGAAAATATAGAGAGAATAACACGAAGCGGCTGGTATGCCAATCGGGAGGGTATACACCTCACGGTAAAGACAGATCAGGAGAAGGTAACGGTCCATCTCGGCCCTTCCTGGTTTATCAATGGGAAAATCGCTCTGGAAAAGGGTGATACCGTTGAAATTGAAGGTTCCGTTATCACCTATGCCCTCAAGGAGATAATGATTGCCAGAAGGATAAAAAAGGGTGATTCCGAACTGGTATTGCGAGATGAAACCGGAACGCCTGCCTGGTCCGGTATGGGAATACAGAGACAGAGATAGCGTCCTCCGGCAGGATTTGATTGCAGGGAAGAGGGCGGCTGTATACCCCCGATTTTCCCTTAATTTTTGGTCATTAAAAAACTGTATGTACAGAAACATACAGCCTCCATGTCATGACAAAGGTAATATCGTCAGCCACCACCAATATCTTACCTTAAATCCAAAACCCCCTCTGTGCTCTCTGTGTCTCTGTGGCAGATCCCTTGTTTAGTTTTGTGTTCAGCCGTTTTATCCAAATCAGTAAAAGTTTTATCCCACAGACCCTTCACCCTTCACCTGTCACTCGTTACTTGTCTTCAATGAGCCAGCTGCCGGAATCGAACCGGCGACATCTTCATCGCGAGGGAGATGCTCTTAACAAAATCCGCATATGTTGCTATTCGTTGAAAATCTTGGTCAATATATGGTCAACGGGTTTTGTTTGCCTGGGGTCAATGATTGAGTGACCTGCCAGTTGCGACATGCCTCAATTACTGCCGATAAAGGCCTATACTCTCGTAAAAAATTGCAAAACTCATTTTTAAGATTTAAAACCTTCTTGCTTATTTTTTTGTTACCTTCATCATCAATTATTGTTGCAAATGAATACCTTTTGTGATAATCAAGTCCCGGGTAGAATATAGTTTACCTCCTTAAAATAGATTTCCCGTTTCTCCTTTGCATCATATGGAGAAATGGATGTTCACTATTTTTTCATGCCATCATACCTAGATAGAAAATATACGTATACCTTTACTCGCATTTTTATGGGACAGCAGTGATATATTTTATATACAATTGGGGAAAGAATATTTTTCCCCAATTAAAAGGGGAGAACCATTAAAAAAATAAAGATTGCCTGTATCGGTAATTATGTTCCCCGGCAATGTGGTATAGCTACATTTACCAGGGATTTAGTGGAGTCGCTGATTTACAACAACAGTGAAAGAAGTATTGAAGCCGAGGCTTATGTGGTTGCTATGAACGACCACAACAATACCTATGATTACCCCGAGATAGTGAAGTATCAGATCAGAGATGCCCAGCAGAAAGATTATTTGGAAACAGTAGAATTAATCAATTTAAGCGACGCCGATGTCTGTATCTTGCAGCACGAGTATGGCATCTTTGGCGGTGAAAACGGGATCTACCTTCTCCCCTTGATCAGCAGACTGACGAAACCACTTATCGTTACTCTCCACACAGTATTAAAGAATCCTTCTTACAGTGAAAAGGCAATTGTCCAGGAAATCGGCAAGAGGGCGGAAAAATTAGTGGTGATGAGCAAACGTGCAGTCGATTTCTTAACCGATAGTTATGGCATAGAACCGGAAAAAATCGCGATTATCGAGCATGGTGTTCCTGTTTTTAATTTTACCGATAGAGAGAGTTTTAAAAAGAAACTAAACCTGGCAGGTAAAAAATCCCTGTTTACCTTCGGCCTGTTAAGCAGGGACAAAGGGATTGAAACCGTTATCAATGCCCTGCCAGAGGTTGTTCGCCGGCACCCGGAAATACTTTATATCGTATTGGGGAAGACCCATCCGGGAGTAGTAAAGGCATCGGGAGAGGAATACCGGAATTATTTAATATCCCTGGTTGAAAAGAATAACCTCAGGAACCACGTCTACTTTTTTAACCGTTTCGCCACCAATGAAGAACTTTTTAGCTATTTAGCGGCAACAGATATTTATATTATTCCCAATCTTAATAAAGCGCAGATTACCAGCGGAACTTTAGCCTATGCTATCGGAGCAGGATCAGCGGTGGTTTCAACGGCTTTCTGGCATGCCCAGGAGCTTTTGGCCAAAGGAAGAGGAAGGCTGTTTAATCCCGGTGATTCCAATGAATTGGCTAAGATTTTGAACGAACTGCTGAGCAAACCTGCCTTGCTGGATAAAATAAGAATTAAGGCTTATAAATACGGTCGAATGATGAGATGGCCTGAGATTGGGCGTCAATATCTTGAGCTTATTTCTGAAGCTCTTGCAAACTGGAACGGGCCTCCACCGGAAGTAGAGGCGATTATTAATCCGCTGGCTATGCCGGATTTTCACATGTCTCATATTAAAAAATTTACTGATGATACGGGAATTCTTCACCATGCCAAATACACTGTTCCCGATTT
>CAZZCF010000255.1:0-4280 GCA_964652955.1 uncultured Leptospirales bacterium | reverse complement strand
CGATTACTTTGGCAACTGTCCCGACAGGGAACTGCTCTGGAAGATTATAGCTCTGACGACAAATGCAGTATTGGAAAAAAACCGAGACTCACTCCACCTCATCGAGCTGAAGGGGACGTACAAGAAAATAAAAAAACGTATACTGGGTATCCTCAAGATAACCTCTTAAAACCGCATTTACCTATTCAGGCCGCAGGAATGCCTTTTAAACGTGAAGTGTGGAAGAACCGCACCTAAAAGAGGAGCGTAAAGTTCAAACCGATCTCATAGGATACAATTTCGCGATAGACCCCTTCAGTGTCCCTGTTTCTGAATTTCTCCAGCGCCCAGCGACCCTGCAACCCGCCCTGAACATTCTTATGCAGATCAAGTGTCAACCGTCCGGTAACGAGGTGCTGATCATACGGTTCAGGCGAAACAGTCAGTGAATAATCATACCGGTTCAGCAAAAGAGAATACTCGATGCTGAAGATAGGATACGCCGCGAGCTCATATATCGCAGAGAAGAGACGGTGAATCCAGAGCACGTCTGTCTCAAAAATTACAGCAAAGCTGTATCCTCTGTCCACTTCCTTGAAGGGAACGAGTGTCTGCATGTTTTCAATATAGATATCGTCCTCCCCGCTCCGCTTTGAATCATCAAGTGAAATATACTCCCTCTTATTCCTGCGCCGATAGTCGAGGGCACCCCGAAGACCGATGCTCGATCGGTCCCGTTTGAAGGTTAGCGCCACGCTCGGCGTATGAACGTTCTCCTCAATATTCGAGGTAATGAGCATATTGCGGGTGAAGTCATAAGCGAGGTTCACGTTTGCAGAATGGTGCGGCAATCCGATCCGGTTCGGCCGAAAAAATCCAAAGCGGAAGATCTCCATGAGGTCAATATTGAGCATCACATTCTGCGTCAGAGAAACAACCTGTTGCGGAATCCCATAGACATTCTGCCGTTCGCTTATTTGATTCAGTCCCCCTCCCAGATTCACCATAAAAAAATCCACATCAAGCGTTGTGCTCCACGAGAAGGTATCGATTAGTTTTAAGCCGTTATTGTAGTTGACAACCGGACTCCCGTCCGGAAAACACAAACCCGTGTTCAACTGCTCATAGATGTAGTCTCTCCCATTCGCATAGTTGCCCCGCCCCATAAAAAAATATATCGGCGAGTATTTAAAAAAGTTCATGCCACCATCCGAGATGCCACCATAGGTTCTGCGAATCCCGAACTGTTCATTCAGCTCCGAAGTGCCTTCTCCCTCATAAGGTATCTCCGTCTCCTGAAAGAAAACCGATCTCGAATACGTCACCGTCAGGTCTTTGACGAACCGCAGGTGCTTATATCGGTCAAGCCGAAGCGGAAAATCGATACGGTTTGATATATAACTTCGCGCATCCTTTGCCCGTGAATATTGAAACGCGATGCTCTGCTCGCCTTCATCATAGTCCCTGAACCTGTTTTCGAAATAGTGAAGATCCATTGTATATCGGGGAGAGACGAAACCTATATCATTCAATCCAACCTGAAAGCCCATCCTTTTATTCCGCTCAACAAACTTACATTCATCGCCATACACAAAAGGGACATGAAATCCTCCGGTAACATCGGTAAGCACTTCAGTATCATTCAGATCATCCTTCCCGCGCAATTCAACAATCTCATGTGAGGAAAATTCCACAAAGGGGCTGAAAAAGAAAATCTTATTCTGATAATCAACCGATATATTTGTCCTGCTCTTCTGCCGGCGCTCACGCTCTTCCAGCGAAATATCATCTCCAAGCGAAGGATTCGGATCAGCGGCATCTCTCTCAACCCGCTCCTCCCTGAAGAGCAGATCCATCAAGACACGGGTAACCACATTGCCGCCCAAAACATCATTGATCCGCTCTTCGAGAACAACTGCCGGCGTATAGGTTCTATCACGGGTTGTTCGAGTTATGGCGGAGGAGGAGAGATACTCATCTCTCTGATTCTCGTAGTCCTCCTGCTTATATATCAGCTTGATGCTTGGAACTGCATTGATATCCGAGATATAGTTACTTTCGAAGAAGATGGTCCTCCTGTTGGTTGTTCCCCTCCTGGAATCGGAGACCTCCTCATTGAGACTGTCCGTTTTCGAGCGCTCGAAGATGAAATCGAATTGCGTACTCCAGTTCGGCAGTATTTTCATTGAGGTAAAGAGCTCCTGATAGCTCTCCATCGTATCCTGGACGGTTTTCCCCACCGTGCTGAACTGGGCGCCATGTCCCTTCTGAATATACTTTATCCTCATATCAGAGATAATGGGAACACCTGCGTCAGTATAATAAAGTGCTCTCTTGAATTTTACTTCACCCTCATACCAGTAAGCGCTATCTTTCTGCGTTATCGGATCGCTTACGTAAACATCATTCACCCACATGGTTCCCACATCACCAAAGACAATCAGCTCAATAGAATTGATCCGCTTCATATCCGGATTTCCGACGGTCGCGTACTTCTTGACATTTCCCGATCCCTTCCGCAACTGAAAGGTGATCTCTTTCCAGATCCGAAGATCGACAATGGGAAACCGGTATTCATGGTAATCATTCTCAGAAGAGCAGATTCGAATGCCGATCACATCACCACTGCTATAATTTCGAAAGTTGAACCACATATTCAGGGTTTTATAAAATCGAAGATCCATAGGTTTCAGGAATTTCCTGGTAACCGAACCCTTCGTTCGTGCGGTGAGATTATACTCGATTAACAACGCAGCTTCTCGTTCCCGCTCCAGCTCGCGATCATTCTTGTCTCCGTGCAATGCCGTATAAGTTTCTTTTTCCCGGAACAGAAACGACTCGCTCCGGTATTCATTATCATTGAGCGTATCAATTATCGTAACGCGAAACTCGGTAGGTGAATCCTGCGGGACGTCATCAAGCTTAATGTTTTTCCACCGTGATGAGATAAACCGTAAGCTATCAATGAATATGGTTCCCTGGCTCGCCACTCCCCTTTTACTGACAAAGAGCCGGACTGATTCGACCCGTTTCAGCACATCCTCGTAAAAATACGGGTTCGCGGTATATGCGGCGGTTTTTTTATCGAGATATATCCTGACCTTTTGCCAGCTTTCATCGCTGAGATCAACGATGACCGGGTTGGCCGCATTATAGGGCGTGGTGATAGCACCGGGCAGTGAAATGCTATTCTCGCTTCCATCGAGCATGCCGTTCCCATTCAGATCCTCAGTGTTCAGAATACCATCACCCATGGTAGACCGGCTCAACTGGGGTCCCGTGCCTATCAAGGTTTGCATCCCACCCGAAGGATTAAATCGATACCCGCGATCCTCGAAAATATCAGCAGCGGGATCGGTATCCAGGAAACCGTTGTTATTGGCATCCTCGGTATCCAGAATGCCGTCCCCGTCAGAATCCTCATTTATCATTCCCACATCAAGGTAAAGCTCAGCTTCACCGATACCGCCGCTCGATCGATACCATATCTCGACATACTGCAACGAAGAGAAATCCACCGCTTCAGAAGAGAGTTTCCTCGTTACAATCGAAACGCAATTCCCCGACATAAAATCATAGTTCAGAACAAGTGACCGCTGATTGCTCTTCGATTGAATAGAATCGGAAATATGTCCGGTTGCAACATTGTAGGGTCCCGGCTTACTGGAATAGGGAATGGCATAGGGGGTAAAGCCTAACCCTCACAGCGTATCGGGATTTGACAGATCTCGATAATAGTAATAGTAAAGAAGCCCCCTGTCGTTCTGGATCAGGCCGGAAGGCATTGACGATAAAATCCAATCGCGATCCGAAAGTGAAATGGTGACAATCTCATCCGTTGATTCCATGTCATCGATGAGCGCCTTCCCAAAGGTATTTACTGTCCGATAACTTCTGGCATATTCAGCATATGCATCTACCTCGAGAGGAACGGATTTGATGTGCAAGCCGCTAACATCATTGAACATCTTGGTTAACCGCTTCTCACCGAGATGCAATTTCGTATCCCCCTCCAGAAGCAGGATCTGGTCAGGTTCGCTCCCTATCGCCGGTATTCTATCACCCGATGAACTGCGTGAGAAGAGGAGTGTTCCACCGATATCGACATATCTGCTCAGCTGATAATCAGCTCTCATCCCCCCGATAAAAGACTGCGATTGGCCCCCGAGCGGCAGATACTCGTACTTTACCTCTATATGCGTTTCCTCCTTAATGACGGGATTATTGGGATCGGTAAACTGCAAAAAACCCGAGGTATAGTCGAGAGTATACAGTGATGAGGGGAGTTCACGGCTATCGAC
>CAZZCF010000254.1:0-4318 GCA_964652955.1 uncultured Leptospirales bacterium | reverse complement strand
TAAAATTGTTTAATTTTACTGTCTTTCATTGCCTCGACAGTGATTCGCACATCCACAGGGTTGTCCTCGATTAAGAGAATCTCAAAAGGTTTAAATACTTCGTTGCTCATGATCTACTCCTCCTTGTTTGGGTATGGTAAAGTAAAAGGTTGAGCCTTTTTGGGCTTCAGACTTAACCCAGATACTCCCGCCGTGCCGTTCGATGATTTTTTTACATATTGCAAGGCCTATCCCGGTCCCTGAGTACTCGTCTTTTCCGTGAAGGCGCTGAAATATCACGAATATCTTATCAAAATATTCTTGCTCAATGCCGATCCCGTTATCTTTTATCGAGAAGACCCAGTTGCCGTCTTTCTCATGAGCGGAAATATGAATATGGGGTAGGTCTTCTCGTCTGAATTTTATCGCTTTTCCGATTAGATTCTGGAAGACCTGCACAAGCTGAGTGCTGTCGGCTATTACGGTGGGCAGTTCATCGTTGGTGATAATGGCACTGTTCTCATCTATCATGGTGGATAAATTGACTATTGTTTGCCCGAGAATCGAACTAGTATCGGTCAACTCTAACGGTTTCCCTCGGGTGCTTACCCGGGAAAATGACAGAAGGTCATTAATCAGCTGCTGCATCCTTGAAGAACCACTAACTATGAATCCAATGAACTCCTGAGCGTCTTGATCGAGCTTATCATTGTATTTTTTAGACAAAAGCTGGCAAAAACTCGACACCGCCCTTAGCAGCTCCTGAAGATCGTGGGATGCAACGTAAGCGAACTGCTCCAGATCTCTGTTTGACCTGATGAGCTCCCCGGTCTTTTTAATAAGCTCTTCGTTCTTCAGATGAAGCTCTTCCTCGACCTTTTTTAGCTTGGTAACGTCGTACTCGAACATAACAATGTTTTCAACCGCACCTTCTTCATCAAAAATGGGATATATGCTTTTAATTATGTTTTTACCGGATTGCTTATACTCGAAATTTACAGGCTTGCCGGCACTAAATACCTCATCAATTTTCGATTTTCTCGTCTTTCCAACCCCTTTCGGAAGAAAATCATAGATGGAAGATCCCATCAGCTTTTCTTTGGAAACGCCGAGCCTGCTGCATATAGTGTCATTTGCCGCAACGACCTTACCCTGCCTGTCCAGCAGCAGCGCCGATTCCGTAATCGTGTCAATCATAACGGCGGCAGTCGCTTCCCTCTCCCTTAATTTCTCCTGCTGAATGAGATTCCGCTGGGATTTCCTGAGATCACCTATCATCCGGTCGAAGGATGAGGCCAGAGATCCTATTTCGCTCCTCAGTCCTGTGAGTGATTTGTCAACCGGCTTATTGAGGTTTTCAATGGTTACCGCCCTGGAAAAAGCCGTCAATTTCTTTATCGGCTTTGTAACGTAATATGAAATGAATATGGAGACCGCAATCCCAACCAGCAGAATCAAAAGCGAGATAAAAAGTGTCTGTCTTTCAAGAATATAGAGCGGCTCAAGCACCTCACCCAGATCGGTCTGTATAACAAAAATGAGATCAATACTCTTTAACGATCCAAGGCTATTTTTTCTTATGTAAGAAATTAAAAAATCTCGTTTGGCCTCTCTAAATGTAAAATAACCTTGATCTTTATTCATTGTCTTGAAAAAGGAGCTGTCTGAAATATCTTCGAAGGGAACAAAAGGTTTGGTTGTGTAAATCACTTTTCCGTCTGTTGTCAAAAGTTTCATCACCATGGTTTCGTATCGCGATTTTCCCATCTCTGTATTATGCGCTATTCCCATAATATCTAGAGCGCCTCTCATTACGCCGATAAAATCGCCGTTACCGTCTTCAATTCGTGTGGCCAGATAGACCGTATATTTTTTAATATCTTCATCGTAGAGGACGGAGCTTAATGAGAATCCTTTATCCCGTGCGGCAATCCACCAATCTTCATCTTTAAAACTGTACTTGCCGAAGCGGGATGTTTAAGCAACCACCGCCCCGTATCTGTTTGTTACAGTAATTCTATAAAAAGGAATGTGGCCGTGGATATCGCCCAGATACTCCATAAGATCGGTTTTGAGCTGCGCGGAAAAATCGCTGTTGTTGATATCTTTTAACAATGGGGAGGGGGTATCATTTTTTAATCTTCTGACCTCATCTTCCCTCCTTTTAATGAGCGACTCCACTTCCGAATTGGCGTCAAATATAATATTTGATCGTTTCACTTTGTTGCGAAGGTAGTTACGTCGGGCGTATAATTGGAGCTGTTCCAGATGGTACTCAATATGTTTATTTATATCGTTTAATACTCCTTCGGCGAAAAACATAAGGTCGGATCCGGCGGAACTCATAAGCGATCTTCTTGTATTTGAGATCATATAATAGGAGAGAACTCCCATGAGGGTCAGCAGGACAAGAAATCCTACAATAATCTGTGTTCTTATGCTGGTTCGCATAATAAACCATCACTATCTACCGGAGATAATCGATTTTGTTGTCCTTTACGTATGCAGGCAAAAGCGGGGTCGATATATCATGTCCGCCCGGCTTGACCTCTATATCTCCGAATACACAGGGAAAGACAAACCCTTTTTCCAATACAGTTTTTACACTTTCCCGCGACAGCTCTTTGCCTTCCATGAGACCCGTCATAAGATTTATGGCCTCGTAACCGATGGCCACATGGTGAGTTAACTCTCTGTTGTATCGGGACTCGAACTTCTCCTTCAGCTCCATTACATAGCGATAGTTCTCATTGTAAATGCTTGGTGTAACTATGTAAATTCCGTTAATTTCGGGGTTACTTTCCGCAAGACCCGCAACACCCGAGGTCCCTATAATTTTACCTGCATACCCGGACTCTTTGAGTTTTTCGATTGCCAGAACCATGTTACCCGCATAACCAACAATACAGACTGCATCAGTATCCACAAGCCTTTCAACCGCTCCCGAAAAATCGGGATTTTTCACTTCAAAAGTCTCTGCCATCACAATTCCACCCTTTTCCGTGAATTTTGCTTCCAACTTATCTTTTACGGACATTCCATATGGTTCGTCCTGATACATTATCCCGAGTCTCTTGATTTTCAAATATTTCGTATGAAAAAGCGCCGATTTTGCCTCGTCCTCAGTGGTAGGGTAAAAACGATAAGTCCATTCTTTATCTTTTGTGAAGTCGGGCGCCGATACAACAAGTCCCATAAGAACTACCTTGTTCTTCTCGGCCAGTGGCGAAATCGCTTTTGAAACAGTGGTGAGAGTAGAGAAATACATTATAGGTCTATCTTCTTGTTCGATATCTTCAAACGCCCTGAGACCGGCTTTTGGATCAGATTGGCTGTCTCGTACAACCAGGTTGATTTTCCTCCCGTTGATTCCACCCCGTTTGTTGATCTCGTCAACAGCAAGGAGCATACCGTCCCTAACATCAACGTGGTTCGACCCAGGACCGGAAAGGGTGAGAATCGCACCGATTTTTATTTTAGAGTTTCCTGGCGAGCATGCGGTGATAAAGAGGCCGATCCCCACCGCTACAGACAATATAAATATAAAGGGAAATGTTTTCTTTTTCATCGTTAATTACTTCGTTACTCTGATTTCTAAAACTTTCAAGATTAACTCGCTTTACAAGTAATTTCTCTATAAATCCAACCCTATAGGTAGAAGCGTCCTTTAGGAAAAAGCCGTTAGGATACCCGCTAATCGAAATATTCGATTAAGCGATCTCAACACATGTAACGCAACTAACATAGTGTACGGCAGAAATTAATTTGAGTAAGGCACCTACAATATATCTTATTACAGAATAGCTAAAATTACAAGGCATCCTTAAATGAAATTATTAGTTATCGAATAAATGCTTACACAAATGTACAACAATCCGCTGTTTTTTTGCTTAAGCGCATTAACAGGGTAAGAAGTCTCATCCATAAGTTTGTTTTCATCAATAAAAATGGGAGACCTGTGAAGAGTATCCGTACCGCCTTTGAGGGTGCCTGCAGACGAGCTGGGATTAAAGACTCCGTGATGGATGACTTGCGCCACTGTTTTGCGACAAACATGAGGAAGGCCGGTATCCACGATTCGGTCATTATGGCACAGACGGGTCACAAAACCACGTCGATGTTCCACCGTTACAATACCGTGGATGAATCGGACGGGAGAGATGCCGTCAACAGGTTATCAGATTATCTCGATGGCGGGATAAAAAAAAGTAACACATGAAGTGTTTTAGGCTTTTTTGTGAAGCAAAAAAGGCTTGGATTCTATTCCAAGCGTTTGAATTTATTGACAATTTCTGGCGCGCCTGGCAGGAATCGAACCTGCGACCTACGGATTAGAAGT
>CAZZCF010000253.1:0-4352 GCA_964652955.1 uncultured Leptospirales bacterium | reverse complement strand
ATGATCTAAGAATATACGTGTGAGTGAAGCGCAATGATAGATCTCGATTTTAAAAAAATGAACGGCTTGGTTCCGGTAATCGCACAGGATTACAAAACGAATGAGGTCTTAATGCTGGCATTTATGAACCGGGAGTCATGGGAGCTGACGAGAGAGACCGGAATCGTGCATTACTGGAGCAGATCTCGGAAGGAGATATGGAAAAAGGGGGCGACCTCGGGAAATATGCAGCTGGTAAAGGAAATACGAGTCGATTGTGATGAGGATTGCCTTTTAATAAAAGTTGATCAGGTGGGTGGAGCAGCCTGTCATACCGGTTATCGGAGCTGTTTTTATCGAATACTCAATAACGATAAAGTTACGATTGACGGTGTCAAGGTTTTCAATCCTGAAGAGGTTTACGGTGATTCGAAATGAGTGAACGCGTGCTAAAGCTTGGAATACCGAAAGGGAGTCTCGAGGAAGCAACACTTGATCTCTTTCAGAAAGCAGGGTGGCGAATATCCATCTCTTCGAGGAACTACTTCCCGGTCATTGATGATGTTGAAATTTACTGTGCCCTGATTCGTGCTCAGGAGATGGCACGATATATTGAGAGTGGCGTTCTCGATGTAGGTCTTACCGGATTGGATTGGATACTTGAAAGCGAAGCAGAGATCGATATTATTGCAGATCTCATTTACTCAAAAGTGAGCACCCGAAAGGCGAAATGGGTTCTTGCGGTCCCTGATGGTTCCGGTATAAACTCCATCGAAGATTGTGCGGGAAAGACTATTTCGACAGAACTGGTTAATTTCACCAGGAAGTATTTTGCAGCGAGGAATATAGCTGTCACCGTTGAGTTTTCCTGGGGAGCAACTGAAGCGAAAGTTGTCGAGGGACTTGTCGATGCGATTGTTGAGGTAACCGAAACGGGAAGAACCATTCGTGAGCACGGTTTGAAAATCATACACACCCTCCTTGAAACGAACACGAAGCTCGCTGTGAATTCTGAAAGCATGAAGGATCCGTGGAAACGGAAGAAAATTGAGCAGATTGCCCTTCTCCTGAAAGGTGCCCTCAATGCTGATTCTCTTGTTGGCTTGAAAATGAACGTACCTCGTGACCGTCTTGAAAAGATAGTTGCCCTTCTCCCGAGTCTCAATGCACCGACTGTTTCACAACTCCATAATACGGACTGGTTTTCGGTTGAATCAGTTGTTAACGAAGCGGTTGTGCGGGAGATTATTCCCCAGCTTATTAATTCCGGGGCTGATGGTATTATTGAGTATTCCCTGAACAAGGTCGTTAATGTAACGGATACACTCCAGAGGTAAAATTCTTTCCGAAATCACCACTTCACGTGCTTTTTTATACATATGTGATGCTTGATGCCCATCCTGTGAATTTGCATGCAGTTTTTAATTTTTATTGAAAAATAATATGGAGCATTTTATAAGTGAACTGATTCGCACTTTGCTTATGAGGAGTGTCCGGATTGTGTAAAGATTCCGATGCTGTGAACAGTGATGCAGGGAGATTCGTGATTCAATAGAAGGAAGCTACAGAAAAGACAATGAGACGACAGTATACAGGTTTGCGATTTGGTGGGCCGATTACCCCGATGGTAAAGCGTTTGATGATTATCAACGGTGTCATTTTTCTCCTGCAGCTCATTGTGGGTCTTGTTGCGCCGGGGAGAATAGAGTACTATTTCGGTTTACATCACATCGGATTGTTACACCGCTTCATGATCTGGCAGCCATTTACCTATATGTTCCTTCACGGCAATTTTCTCCATATCTTCTTCAATCTCTTTGCGCTGTGGATGTTCGCCGGTGAATTAGAACTGCAATGGGGAAGCAATACCTTTCTGCGCTACTACCTCTTCTCGGGCATCGGTGCGGGGATTTTTATCGCTGTCATGAACTTTGTCATATTTGAGAAGTATGGCAGTTCTCCCATTACCATTGGAGCTTCGGGGGCGCTGTATGCAATACTCCTCGCTTACGGATTGACCTGGCCGAACCGCGAAGTACTGCTCTATTTTCTCTTTCCGATTAAGATGAAATATCTTGTTATAATTTTTGGCGCAATTGAATTCTTTGGCACCATATCATCCGCTCAGGGTGCTGGAGGGAATATCAGCCATATCGGTCATCTTGGCGGACTGGTTTCGGGATTCATCTATATTATGTATCGTGTTAAGATTTCTCCCCTTTCCCGGAAGCGGACGAAGGACAAGAGGGGGGTTGTGGACGAATACCTGAAGCAGTCACGGCTCAAAAAAAAGCAGGAGGAGATTGAGACGCGCATTCAGGCGAAACTGATTATTGATCGGCTCCTCGAAAAGATTGCCCGTGAAGGGATGAGTTCACTCACTCCGAAGGAGCGGAAAGAGCTTGAATGGGCGAGGAAGCACTATTACCCGGATGATTCAACAACCATCCATTAGGCCGAACCTCTCAATTGTGCATGAAAATCACGGATTAAATATTCTTGAGAGGGATTGATCTTCTCTTTCTCCATAAGTAAAGCGTTCTGATGTATCAACACTATACACAAGAATTGGATGGGCATAATGTTCTGGAATGAAGAGATCGAAACACTTGACCGGAAATCATTAGAGAAACTGCAGCTTGAGAAGCTGAAGGCATCGCTTACAGCTGCGTCACAGACGCCCTTTTACCGAAAGGTCTTTGAGGATACTGGGGTTGATATCGACAGCATTCGATCTATCGAGCATTTACAGGATCTCCCTCTGACGACGAAGAATGATCTTCGACTGAGCTATCCGGATGGCATGGTAGCTGTTGACCGCAAGGAGATAGTTCGCATGCATGCCTCCTCGGGAACAACGGGCAAATCGACCGTGATCTTTTATTCGAGGAGAGATATTGAGGATTGGGCGGATCTCGTGGCGCGCTGTATGGTTGCAACAGGAACCACTCCTGACGATGTTTTTCAGAATATGATGGGATATGGTCTCTTTACGGGGGGATTGGGCCTGCACTACGGCGCGGAGCGTCTCGGCTGTCTGGTGATTCCCTCCTCGACGGGAAATACCATGAAGCAGATACAGCTCATGCAGGATTTCGGTACAACCGTCGTTCACATCACGCCAAGCTATTCACTGCATCTCGTTGAGGTCATCAGGGAGAATGACATCGATCCGCATGATCTCAGCCTGAAGAAGGCGTATATTGGAGCCGAGCCACATTCGGAGGCAACCCGCAAAAAGATTGAGGACCAGTATGGTATCGATGCGTATAACTCCTATGGCCTCTCTGAAATGAACGGTCCCGGGGTTTCCTTTGAGTGCACGGAGAAGCAGGGAATGCACATCTGGGAGGATTTCTACATCGTTGAGGTCATCGATCCTCATACCGGTGAGGTCCTGCCGGACGGCGATGAGGGAGAGCTCGTTCTCACGCATATCAATCGCGAGGCAATGCCCATCATCAGATACCGGACGAGGGATCTCACCAGAATAATTCCTGATTCCTGTCCCTGCGGCCGTACCCACCGGCGCATTGAGCGGATAAAGGGGAGAACCGATGATATGTTTATTATCAGTGGCGTGAACGTGTTTCCCTCTCAGATAGAATCCGTTTTGATGAATGTACCCGAGGTCGGCAATAACTATCAGATTGTTCTGGACCGGGAGGAGAACCTCGACCGATTGCATATCAAGGTTGAGCTCTATTCGAAGATGTTTCATGGAGATCTCAAGGAGCTGAATCGGTTGAAGGAGACTATTGCAGAGAAGATCCGGTCAACCGTGATTGTGAATCCGAGGGTCGAGCTCCTTGAGCCGGGATCGCTGCCGCCGAGCACGGGAAAAGCGGTGAGAGTTATCGATAACAGAGAACTGTAGGAGTAAACTCATGCCACATCAAGTATCAGTATTTGCTGAGAACAAGCCGGGAAAGATAGAACATATCACTGAGGTTTTATCAAACAGGGGAATCAATATCAGGGCAATAACCATTTCAGATTCCGGTGATTACGGTATCATCAAACTTCTCCTTGACCAACCGCAGGAGGGATGTGACTCCCTCACGGAGAGCGGGTTCACGGCGACCCTCAAGGATATCATTGCGGTGAAGATCAAGGATAGGCCGGGCGGTTTGCATGAGATTGCTTCCATCCTTACAAAGCATAACATCAATGTCGAGGATGCATACGGCTTTATGGTGAAGAGCCATGAGGAAGCAGTGTTTGTCTTTCAGGTTGAGAATATCAAAAAGGCGGAGAAGCTTCTCAAGAGCGAGGGATTTACCCTCCTCAATGACAAGGAATTGTATCTCCTGTAAGATAATTCTGAAAAGCTACAGAGAAATAAATGTGCTACGGAGGTACTGATATTTTCA
>CAZZCF010000252.1:0-4362 GCA_964652955.1 uncultured Leptospirales bacterium | reverse complement strand
TTCGCTGATGATCGATATCCTCTCCCGTATTAAGAAGATCAATAAGGGCCCCAAAATAGTGCATGTTATCACCAAAAAGGGCAAGGGATACCGATTTGCTGAAATGAATCCTGACAGATTTCATGGCATCGGCCCCTTCTATAAGGAAACGGGAGCTGCACGAAAGAGTGAGAAATTAACCTACTCCGATATTGCCGGGAAAACACTCGCGGTGATTTCAAAGAGGGATAAAAAAATAATCGCGATAACTGCAGCCATGAAATTGGGAACCGGACTCTACGAATTTGAGAAGACATCGCCTGAGCGGTTTTTTGACGTCGGCATTGCCGAACAGCATGCGATGACATTCGCCGCTGCGCTCGCAGCAAAGGGATTTAAACCATTTCTGTCAGTGTATTCAACATTCCTTCAGAGAGCGATAGATCAGTTAATCCACGATATTGCCCTCATGAACTTGCCGGTACGAATTCTCATCGATCGTGCGGGCATCGTCGGGAATGACGGTGAAACACATCACGGCCTCTTTGATATCAGCATTGTCAAGAATGTACCAAATATTATGTTCTTTTCACCCTCCAATGGAATTGAATTGAGAGATATGATCTATTTCGCCAGTACCTATGACGAGGGACCGATTGCGATACGATATTCAAGAGGCAGTATAGGCACTGAATACATTAACTACAGTGATCACAATCCCTTTCAGCCGGGGAAGGCGAAGAGATTAACCAGGGGTAAAGATATTGCTATTTTTGCCCTTGGCGATATGGTTGATAACGCTCTCGAGGTACACCGCCTGCTCAGAGAAAAAGGATTCGCAACAACCGTGGTGAATATACTCTCTATTAAGCCCCTGGATATACAGACGCTTAAACGCACCATTAAAAATACTGCTGGTTTCATAACTATTGAGAATGGATATCTTTCGGGTGGTCTGGGTGAATTGATTCTTGCTTCTCTCGGAAATACCTGGAGATCAAAGCATCTTTTCTCAGCGGGATTCCCTGACGAATTTATCCCTCACGGAAGCAATGAAGATCTCATGAGAAAATACGGAATCGATCCCCACTCAATCTTCAGGCGTATTCTAAAGTTTCTATAGCAGGAGCGCGAGTCCCTTGTTGTGCATCAAAAAAAATGAAAGCACCAGACTTGCTTTTTTTATTTCCTCTGGTATATTTTAATGAGGGAAAAGGGCATACGGTTAGATAAATATCTGTTCCAGAAGAGCCTCTCCGGTTCCCGGGAGAAAGCAAAGCAGGAAATTCTCTCAGGCTGGGTGAAGGTGAACGGGGAAACGATACGGCAACCGGCGAGAATCATAAAAGATGGCGACATTGTGCAGGTTTCAAATCCTCGAGGAGCTTTTGTCAGCAGGGGAGGGGAGAAGCTTAACCACGCACTGGATTTTTTCGATATAACCCTTTGTGATGCAATTGTAGCTGACCTCGGTGCATCAACAGGCGGTTTTACCGATTGCCTGTTACGGAGGGGAGCACGGCGTGTATATGCAATAGATGTTGGATACGGTCAGCTCGATTACCGATTACGAAATGACCCGCGAGTAATCGTGCTGGAGAGAAAAAATGTGAGATCACTGGTGCCATCACTCTTCGACATGAAGGTTACTTTTATAACTGCGGATCTTTCGTTTATTTCAATTCTGAAGGTTTTTGAAACTATTAAAAATGTTTTCTCCCCCGCAGAGGGGATCATTCTCCTCAAGCCTCAATTTGAGGCGAAATCAGATGAACACAAAAAAGGGGTTGTGCGAGATCGAAAAAACCATATTCGAATCCTCAATCGTGTTCTCGGTACGCTTATGAGAGAGGGAATGCATTATGGCGGCATAACCTTTTCGCCCTTACGGGGACCCGCCGGGAATATCGAGTTTCTGTTGCACTTTACTATTGATGATGCGTCCAGCTGCGAAATACCCCATTTTCTGGAAAACGACATTTTCACGGCGGTGAATGATGCACATAGTTTTTTCGCCGGCAGTAGTGCCCCGAATCCATGAATGTTGACAGTTATGGAAACAGCATGAAGGCGTTTATCTTCGATCGAGACGGAACTCTCAATATTGATACCGGGTATATCAATAATCCCGATGAGATGAAATTATTCCAATCGGTACCTGAAGTCATTCGTCAACTGAAAGAAAAGAACTACCTTGTATTCATCCTTTCCAATCAATCCGGCATCGGCCGGGGTTTAATCAGCGCTGCAGAATATCGAAAGGTACATGAGAAGTTCATTTCTCTGCTCGGTGATGGTATCATTGATGATGTTCTCTTCTGTCCCCACAGACCGGAACAGAAGTGCAATTGCAGGAAACCCGGAACACTTCTGCTGGAAGTCGTTGATGAGCAGTACCACATAGACTGGAGGGAATCATATTTTGTTGGTGATAAAAAAACCGACATGCTCTGCGGAAAGAAATTTAATATGATCACCGTACTCATTGCAAATGAGCTCAATACAGAACCGCGACAGAATAAGAAAAGTGATGATGGAGAAGCGCATCCCGACATAGTCATTCCCTCGATTGCAGAGTTACTTACCGGTTTAAGATTATGAAAAACCAGAAGCGCCCCCCTTTATCTGGTAATGGTGAAATATTTGTTGACCACATGTGTGAGATTTGTTTTGTTTATCCGTAGAAATCAAAATGCAATTGCAAATTACAATCTGTTTCCAGATTCAAGTTTCGTTTTAGCCGGAAATATGAACATAAATACAATGAGACGGGGCATTCCCACAATAACGGTTACACTATTAACCTTCCTGATTCTCCTTCAGGGAGATGCTGCACATTCCCTTCAGGTGAAGAATATTATCGCTTACCCGGTTCCGTTTAATCCGCGGTTTCAGGTCCTCAAAATAGGATACAAACCCGATGTGACACCAGATTCGGTAGACATTGTAAAAATTGAGATCTTTGATATAAATGGCGATTCCGTTTTTTCACGGGATTATTCATCTTTGTCCAATCCGGTGATCTGGAACGGTTATAACAATGCAGGGAGAAGAGTTAAGCCGGGTTTATACATTATTAAAATTGCTGTGGAAAATTCGCAGAGTGGGGAGCGCGGGTCGAAGATTATAAGAATTGTAATCGTTCGTTAGCACCCGCTGGCGAAATGCTCTGACGGGAAAAACCATATAACAGCTTCATAACTCCATGATAGATAGTAATTGAATGCTTTTTATTAAAGGTACATTAGTAAGGAAGCTCCTTCTCATAGTCGCATTGCTGATCGCGACGACACAGGTATACTCACAAGATGCCGGGAGTAGAGCATCATTTACGAGAGGCGGCTGGGTTGGCGCCCGGTATGTCGCAATGGGAAAAGCAGCCGAAGTTGTCGTTGATGACGTCTTCGCTATTTACTGGAATCCTGCCGGGTTAGCTGAAATACGCCGAAGCAGAAGCCTCACCTCCGAGGAGATACGAAAAAAGGCGCAAAGCGGTGATATCGAAGGGCTCACCGAGGATGATTTAATCCAGTTTTCCGAAGAAGATGAGCAGGAAGTCGTCTTCCAGATCGGAGCATCAGCAGCATTGCTCGATATCGAAAGAGAGGCCGGATTCCTCGGGGCAGCCATTACACTCTTCAACGGCGTCATCGGGATTGGCGCATACTCTATTCAGTCGAGAGGTATAGAATCCCGTGATGAAGCTGGAAATTTACTGAAAGAAATAAATTATACCGCTTCGGTCGGCTATCTGTCCTACGGGTGGACTTTTGGCGTGTCGTCTATCGGTCTCTCTTTCAAGGGGCTCCATGAGAAGATAGGTGATATTGAATACTTCGGGGGCGGGGTTGACGTCGGTGCACAATCGGAAATCGTGCCGTTTCTCAAGGTTGGATTTCTCATCCAGGATATCGGGAGCGGCCTGAAACCGAGAGAAAACTATGAGGGGATTGAAGATGAATACGATCTCGCCTCAACATCATTGCGATTAAGTGCTGCCATAACCAGCCGCACTTCAGATTTTATTCTTGCAATCAGTGGTGTTAAAAAACTTGAGCAGGAAGAGTTTGAGCTCAATGTGGGCTTACAGTATGATGTCTTCTCGTTCATTTCGATCTATGTCGGATTGCACGATACTTATTTTTCATCAGGGCTCTCGGTGACCTTTCTGGGAATGAATATAGCATATGCTTTCAATTACGATCGAATAAATTTTGGGTATAATAACATCATTTCGCTGAGATTGGAATTATAAGATGGAACTCCCTCTGAAGGAAAAGACGCTCATTATGGGTATCCTGAATGTGACCCCCGATTCCTTCTATGATGGCGGGAGATTTTATGATCGCGAGAAGGCGATAGAACGGGCTTTTCAGATCATTC
>CAZZCF010000251.1:0-4497 GCA_964652955.1 uncultured Leptospirales bacterium | reverse complement strand
ATACCGTTTTTTTTGTAAACGCATTCCCTATAGTGGTGTCGGGGGATTCCCCTACATTGTCATCGTTTTCGTGCGCCAGCCGTTGCCGGAGAAGTAATCACTGATGAGGGGGAGGGTGATTCCGTATGATTATTCGCATTACATGATCAATTGAACCGAATGTACATTTGTTGCTGCATGTGTCAGAGGGAGAAAATTATTTTTTTTCCATGAGAGAGCCCCATTGAACCGCATATTGAGTCAGCTCGTTGGCGTCTTTCAGATTTAATTTCTGTTTGATACGCTCACGATAGGTTTCTATTGTTTTCACACTCAGGTTGAGCTCCTGCGCGATGAATTTTGTGCTCATGCCGAGGCCGATTCTTTGAAAGACCTCCATCTCCCGATTGGTAAGACGGTCAAGGGACGATTCCGATTCAAAAGACCCCTTCATTATTTTACTGATGATTTTATCTTTTAAATCATCGCTGAGATATATCTTGCCCTCGAGTATCTCATGAATGGCAAAAATGACTTTTTCCATCGATTCCTTTTTCATGAGGTATCCCCGGGCACCTGCCCGGATAGCCCGTTCAGCAAAGATGAACTCGTCGTGCATTGAGAGGATAAGGACCGGTATATCGAATCGAGACTGGATCGCGCTGGCCAGATCAATGCCGCCGGTTCCGTGAAGTGAGATGTCGGCGATAACGATGTCCGGATTCAGCGAATTGATACCTTTGATGGCGCTTTCGGCATCTTCGGCCTCACCGCAGACAAAGAGATCATCCTCACTGTTGATGAACTGTGAGAGACCCTGTCGAACGACTGGATGATCATCGACTATGAAAACCTTTCTCTTTTTTGTAGTTTTCATAAGCGCACATTATAGTTTTTCCTGATATGAATTCAATACAATTTTTGAAGGTATAACGAAAACCGGGTATAGGTTTTATGTTTTTCACTCGAAGAGAAAATCCACCAATCGGTTTTGAAGGAGTCCCGTTACAATTTGCAGGTGACTGTCGTTCCCCCTTTCCTGTTTTTATTGATGTTCAGGGTCGCACCGATTATGCTGGCGCGGTGGAACATAATTCGCAGGCCCATCCCTTTTGTTGTGTCCGGATTGTCCTGAATGCCTTCGCCATCGTCGATAATGTTCAGATGTATTCTCCCCTCCCTTCTTTTCAGCTCTATCGTTATGTTCCCGGCTTTCCCGTGTTTGATAGCATTGGTTATTGATTCCTGAATGATGTAGTAGAGCTGTGTTTCTACCGTGTTGTCAGCAATCTCAAGATCGGTGTCGTATTCGAACGAGCAGGAATTACCGAATACTTCTTTCGTGTTTACCACAAGGTATTCAATAGCGTGGATTAAACCGCCGGCGCCGATAGTAACCGGAGAGAGCCCACGAGAGAGATTCCTGGTGCGTTCCTTCGCGTCAGTAATGAGTTTGTGTATATGTTTCGCATCTTCGAGCGCCTGACTTTCCTTCTCTGATAATTTTTTAATATGCGACTCACACAAAAAGCCGATACCGGTGAGTATCTGACCGAGATCATCATGAAGGTATTGCCCGATCCGCTGCTGTTCCTTGGAGCTGATATCGAGTATTTCTCTCTCAAGGCGCTTTCTGTCGGTAGTGTCCTCTATGGAAACAACGCTCTGCTTCGTTCCGGGTATTATCGAAACGCTGACCATTCCCTCCCGCTTTTCGCCGGAGCGGTTGATGAAACGCAATTCGTATTTGCCAGGTACGCTTTTCGGATCTATTCTTCTCTGGGCATGATAAGCCTGAGCCCGTTCGATGTCGTCCTGGAAAATGAATTCGGTAATCTTCTTTGTGCCGATAATCTCATTGCGAGAATAACCGGTTATCCTTTCCAGCTCTTCATTTGCCAGGGAGATAGTCATATCCTCTTCAAGGATTATCATTCCGCTGCTGCTCGTTTCAAAAATGGTTCGGTATTTCTCCTCGGAATTGCGGAGATCCTCCTCCATCTTTTTTCTCTGGGTGATATCGGTGAAGATGCCGAAGCTTCCGATGTAATTACCGTCATCATTGAATATCGGTCGGGGTGAAACGATTGCATGTGAAATAGCTCCGCGCTTTGAGATCAGTGATACCTCATAGGGCTCATCATATCCCTTTCTCCTCATGGTCAACTGCGTTCTATAATATTCTCTATCAGATTCATAAACATAATCTATTAATGATGTGCCGATGAGCTCTTCGTTTGAATATTCTATCATCTCACAGAACTTGTCGTTGGTCAGGGTAATGGTGATATTTTCATCGATCACCACTATGCCGTCATTCATCGTTTCAATGAGCATTCGGTATTTCTTTTCACTCTCCTGAAGCGCGTTCTCAAATCTCTTCTGCTCTGTTATATCCTGAAGGGTTTCTATGGCACCGATGATCTGCCCCTGCGTATTTCTCAGTGGCGCAGCAGTGAAGAAGAGCCATCTGCCCTCGTCTCCTAAATGGGGGAAAAAATCTTCCGCTTCGAATGCATCATCAATGACTCGAGACCGTTTGTATTTGCCCTGATAGTAGCGTGCTGTCTCCTTTTCGGGTGCTTTTCGAACAATGAGATCAGCCATAACCGGTCTTTCATCGGTGTAGAAGGCCATCCACTGCTTTCTGGTACCGATCATATCCTGTGCTTTGAGGCCGCTCAAATTTTCGAGAGCGCTGTTCCAGTGAGTAATAGTGTTTGCGGTATCGATTACAAATGTTGCGATGGGACTTCCCTGTAAAATCTGTGAGAGTTTTTCTTCACTGTCGAACAGGACCACTTCCGCCTGCTTCCGTTCGGTAATATCCCGTGCGAACACGTAGGTTCCAGTGAATGTTCTTCCAGGTGATTTCCCATCAGCATCAATTTCTTCAGTATTGATAATGAATATTCTCGCATCGATATCACCGGCGGATTTTCCAGCATATCTGATAAGTTCTTCCTTGGCCAGTATTCGCAACTCGAAATTTTTTGTGAGCCGGGTTCCCGCCCCTCTTTCTGTAAAATTACGAAGTGCTTTCTCTCTATCGTCGGGATGAACCAGATCCAGGATTCTTCGTCCAAAGAGCGCTTCCGGTTGATAGCCGTACTGTCGAATTGCATCATTCACAAAGAGGATGTTCCCATCGCTGTCCAGCTTGAAAATGATATCAAGGGTTGATTGTATTATTGAATCAAGATTTCGCTCACTCTCCTTGAGCTTCAGTTCCATTGTGTGTTTGTAGAGTGCCACCTCAATGGCTGAGGCGAGTTCATCGCCTTTGATCGGTTTTACTATATATCCGTAAGGCTCAGTGGCTTTTGCTTCGTTGATGGTTGCATCATCAACATGAGCAGTTATGTATATCATGGGAATATCGTGTACTAATCTGATTGCCTGACCGGCTGCAATACCGTCCATCTCACCGCCCAGCTTTATATCGATGAGGATGATATCCGGCTTATGATGATCTGCGAGCTCGATTGCCTCTTCCCCGGTGGCGGTCATTGCAACTATCTGGTATCCCTTCTTTTCAAGAATACTCTGTATGTTCATTGCAATGATGGTTTCATCTTCAACGATGAGAATTCGTTTTTTCATTGATGGCCTTTTGTATCTATCAAGAGCGCTCGGGCATAGTATAGTTCTCATGTATCGGTTTGTCAATCATCCTTGATGGCGGTACATCATTAGTCAGAGATGAAAAGAATAGCCGTAGTCCCCATCGCATCATTTCACATTATGCGTTCACGAGAGGGTGATGGCATACGATTGAGTCGGATATGAAGTTATGGAAATCTTCACGATTTTCCTTGACAATGTCGGCGCTTTCTCTATGGTTGTTATGTGGTAAGGAGTTTTCCACCCATGCGCCCGTAGCTCAGCTGGATAGAGCGCCGGACTTCGAATCCGTAGGTCGCAGGTTCGAATCCTGCCGGGCGTGATTTGCGGTACATTTCCCAACGGTTGCCGGGGATATCATCAAAGGAGTGAATTTTTTTTTATTATTAATTGACAATTTATTTGTTTCAAGTGAGAATGGCCGATAATATAATGGTATAGCATCATTGAAATAATCCTATTTTCTCACCAGTTTTTAACCCCGGGGAAGAATTAGAGTTTTTCATGAGGCTATTCTCATCGGTTTTAGTACCGAAAACTTATTTTATGGAGTGTAGCATGGCAACAGGTGTTGTAAAATGGTTTAACGACCGTAAAGGCTATGGTTTTATTTCAAAGGATGATGGCGGTGATGTATTCGTTCATCATTCGGGAGTTGAAGGTAACGGTTTTAAAACGTTATACGAGGGTGAAAAGGTTGAGTTTGAAATTGAAACTAGCGACAAGGGACCGAGAGCTGTCTCAGTGAAAAGAATATAACAGTGCTTTCACCTTAAAACTTGTGAGGGATGCCTGATGGCATCCCTCTTTGCGTTAATGGGAGGGACTGAATTTTAATGCAGAAAACAGCAGATGCCGAATGAGCACTTCATGGGTTTTAATAGTATAAATAGA
>CAZZCF010000250.1:0-4508 GCA_964652955.1 uncultured Leptospirales bacterium | reverse complement strand
GTATGACCATAGTGCGCACGGGAACCGCTGACACAAATTCTAAAGTTGATTTTCAGACAACAAAGTACCCAACCCCCGGAAAACCAAATATCTTTTCCGGCCAGCGAAGCAGGAGAGGACGCCTTTTCGCGTTGGTTACTCGACGGGTTGTCCTGATACCTGGCCATCCGACTCTCGGTTGCGGTACCATTGATGTCTTCGTCTACGAACCGTGCCAGATGAGGCTCAGAGTGTTCTCCTCACTGGGGAGAATAGTATATGAGTCTCATTTATATCGAGATATCTACCCGGGTTTTTTTTCATTCAGCTGGAAGGGGAGGGGGCTAAACCGCATGGGATGTACCGGTTTATATATCGGTCAGATAGAGGCACTCAGTTCACGTCTCCATAAATCTGAAAAGAAGAACATTTATATTATTCTCAGCCGCTACAAATGATTCGTCTTGCCCTGACAATTCTCATCGTCCGTTCTTTCGTTGCATCATTCGAGTACCGTGAGACAAAGCCAGCGGCACTGTTCCCCTATTATTATGCTGTTGATGATTTCAGTTCGGGAATTATCTCAAATCCGGCAGCACTTCCCTCTCTGGATTTCGGATACGTGGATGTATCGTACGGCAAACCGTATACGTTCGAAGAAATTAATGCAAATAATATGCGATGCGGGTATCACCTGGGAAGGGGTGCGTTTCAGTTCTCATGGAGCAGATTCGGCATTGATGAATACCGTGAAGATGTTCTCGAGTTCAATACAGGCTATCAACCTGTTAGTTTCCTGTCTTTCGGTGTTGGGGCACTGTATTACAGGCTCTCTATTGAAACCGAGGAGCTCGCGCTGCGAGAACAGATCTCTGATTTCAGGGCATCGGTGCTCCTGCACCCTCATGAGAGAATTCTGCTTGGATTCCAGCAGGAGAATGTTACTTCTCTTTTTGCGAGGGAGAGAGATGATCTCCTGTATCCTCAAAGCAGCGGCGGCCTGCTGATTAAAATTGCCGATGGGATATCGCTGATATGGAATATCAACAGGATGTATTACGGCTACATCAACAGTTTTTCAGTTTCAACGAATCTCCTCCGCTTTTTGAATATTAGAGTCGGTTATTCACGAGAGACATCAACCTATGCTGCATCCGTCACGATACCGTATAAGGTTATGACGGTTTCGTATGGATTACGACATCATCCCTATCTCGGTGCAACACACTGCTTTGGCGTGGTCCTGTCTGACGAATATCGGTTGTTTGAGAGGGTGAGTTACAGGTCAATCAGGCGACGCATATCATCACGTAAAATAAAATTGGATATTAATACCTGTTCGGCAGAGGAGCTGAAAAGGATTGCTGTCGTCTCAGAGATGCTTGCTGAGCGAATAATCAAGTACCGTAATGCCATCGGACCAGTGAGCGAAAAATCGCTCATTCAGATAGGATTCACCGGGAAGGATGTTGTCATTCTGAAAAAATATGTAACGGGATTTATAGAAGATCCCGGCACAAAGATCAGAAACGGTGTAACGATTGCACGTCGAAGGGGAATATCGAGGAAGAATCGACTATTGAATAAACGGAGAGAGCTCTTCAGGAGATTAATAGAATCCGGGATAAAGGCATCAACAGCTTTCACAATCTGTGAATCCCTCGCGGGCGCGGGGAAGAGGGATGTTCTCAACAAAATTAATGCACTCCCAGATATTTCGAAGAATGAAAAAGAGAGAATTATCCGAATATGTTCAGATTTGCTGTAGCGCTTGCAGTGATCTTCGCGCTCGTGAAGAGCACCTTTGCACTAATGGAGAAACCGTACGATTTTATTTCGTATCGGATACAGAGTGAGTTCAGACATGATACACTGGATGGTGATACACGCGAGCGGCAGTTTTTCAGGGAGAAGGTTACGATTTTTTTCAGTCAGGAGAGCAAACTTCATTGTGCGTATGTTTATCTTGATCATGAGGATTCGAGGAGATTTACCTGGAGCCTTGTCTTGCGGGATATATCTCCTGTGGCATCGCTGTTTGTGGGATATTATTATGTGAATTTCGGGAAAGGGCTCTTAATCGGAAGGAAGAGAATTTTGAATCCGGATACTTTTGCACAAGAGAAACGGAGACCCGGTGATAAAAGCTTTTCTCCCTGTATGAGTGGCAATCCATTCTTTGCGTTTCATGGCGCTGCTCTCTCATATTATGAACGGTTTGAGCATGTTAATATTTCGATGAATTGTTTTTATTCGAGCAAAAAGCGCTTTATTGATGATCTCTCCTATGATCAGGGAAGCACCACACGGCGCATAAATACCATTGAGTACGAGACTGAGAGGAACAGCCGATATTCACAGCCGGTTGAGGTGATCACTCATGGCAGTGAGTGTATCCTGCATGTGATAGATCTTATACATGTGGGAATGCACTATGTGTATACTGATATCTCATCGTTCAGCGGAAAAAAAATTTCGTGGGAGAGCAGGAAAGACGGAGAGAATGGAATGTCCAATCTTATCGGGTATGGGTTGCACATACAGTATCGGGATGATTATACGGAGATTTTTATTGAAAAGGATATTACTGTTCGAGATAACAATCGGGAAAACCGTTATGGGGTGAGAAATACTATCGGATCGGGAATGATATATGGTTTGATTTTCAGCAATTCATTTATGCGTACAGCTCTTATCATGAAAAATACCGAGGGGGGATATAATGCACCGTATGGATCTACAATTGGCGTTGATTGTCCTGAAAAGATGATATTGTTCGATATGACTACTAAACCATTTTCTCGAGTAAAACTCGGGTCGTCTGTCTCATATGAACGGAAAAAGAGTATTGATCAACGAGTGTACAACCGGCCGGTTATGAGAAAAGAGAGAATATTTCTCGCTTACAGTAATACCGTTATTAGAAAGCTTATGCTCTCTTTTCGGCGAGTAGAAGAGAGAAGGGAGTTCGTTCAGAAGAGATTCCAGGTGCGATCAGGATCTGCAATCGGATTCTGGAAATACGGGAGTTTTCTCTTTTCAACGACATATCAGATAGGGAATCATCTTGGAGCATCGAAACTCTATACCGCCGGCATTCAGATACAAGCAGCCCCCTTTTTCAAATCGGTGGCATATTACGGTCGAGCAGAAGTATCAGAAGATAATGAGATTTATGCGGTACTATCGCCCATGCGCTCATCGAATGTTCCGGGTATTTTCCTCCGGCAGCATTCACAGATTATTGTTGTGAAAGCTGAATGCAAATACCGTAGCTTTCTTGTTTCGATGAGAACCTTTTATCAATTCGGTTCACAAGGGGTGATTCACCGTCGTTTTGAGATCTATGGAAGTGGCAATTTCTGAGTCTCTATTATAAGTGGAATACAAAAGGGGATGTATGCTCAGAGGATGATAAGGTAGCACCCCGGGTTGACAGGTGAAGCGGCTTTTGGCAGCGTAAAATGTTTCAGGCTGCAGGCAGGTCGTAACGCAGTGAGAATCGTAGATGCGGTCAGGAACTTATTACGATAATAAAAAATTTAGATTTTTTTGCCGAAACGATTGCACAAATGAGCAAAGTGTTATAAAGAAGTATGGTTGTCTTTCTTCTGCTATCACTGTAACGGTGATACGGTAATTCATTTTAGTAAGATTGTGAATATCAGTAAGAACTGCACCAATGTCAGTCGAAGAAAATATCGAGCGTTTAAAAAAAATCATCTCTCGCTGCAGTCCGCTTGTTGTTGCCTTTTCCGGTGGTATCGATTCAACACTCTTGACATATATGGCTCACTCCGTTTTGGGTGAGATGATGATTGCCGTTTCTGTGAATACTGAATTTTCGATTAGAAAAGAGATGCAGTTTGCAAAGGATTTTTCTCTGAAACATAAAATCCCTCATCAATTTCTGAATCTAAAACTAATGGCCTTTGAAGGAGTTGTTAAGAATGACCGATTGCGATGTTATCATTGCAAGAAACTCATCTTCAGTCAAATTGCTGATTTATCTCGGAGCATCGGGTTTAAGTATGTGGCTGATGGCTCACATGCAGGCGACGAAGACGACTTTCGTCCCGGGAGAAGGGCGCTGGAGGAGCTGGGTGTCATATCTCCACTTGCGGAAGCAGCCTTTACAAAGAAAATGATTGGCGAAGCGTGCAGCTCCCTTGGTATAGATATTCTCCACCGTTATTCGAATGCCTGTCTTGCATCACGGATTCCTTATGGGATTCGGATTACTGATAAGGTTTTGAGGATTATTGAGGAGGGTGAGAACATTTTGGAAGAAATGGGATTTGCTCCCGTACGAGTGAGGTATCATGAGTCTATCGCGAGAATAGAGCTTTCCGAAGAGGGAATACACCGGATAGTTCTGGACGATTCTCTAAGGGGAGAGATTGTACGAAAGATGAAGGATCTGGGATTTCTTTTTGTGTCTCTTGATTTAGAGGGATTCAGAAGTGGGAGCTTGAATTGTTTTTTGGAATAGTGCAACAAACACTTGACAGTGAAAAATGGTATAATGG
>CAZZCF010000249.1:0-4541 GCA_964652955.1 uncultured Leptospirales bacterium | reverse complement strand
TCAACTGAACACTAATCACTCGTCACTTGTCACTAATCACTGTTTACTATCTGCGTTGATATGCGATTATTCTTTTAAACATTAGAGGGGAGAATGAAGTCCCCGATGAACGGGAATATGAATGGGAGCACAATACATCTCATCGGGATATGCGGTGTCGCCATGGGAACCCTTGCCGCGATGCTCAAGGAGCGGGGATACCGGGTCACGGGATCGGATGATGCTGTCTACCCCCCTATGAGCGATATGCTTGCCGGATGGGGAATCGATGTGAAGCGGGGATATCGCGCCGAGAATCTCGACAGCCCCGATCTCGTTGTTATCGGCAATGTCATCAGCAGGGGGAACGCCGAGGTCGAGCATATCCTGAACAGGGGAATCCCCTACTGCTCCATGGCGGACGCGCTCTCGCGCTTCTTCCTGCGGGAGAAAGAGGTGATCTGCATCGCCGGCACCCACGGCAAGTCGACGACCACAGCGCTTCTCGGGCATATCCTGGAGACGGCGGGGT
Organism: uncultured Leptospirales bacterium; assembly: GCA_964652955.1. Taxonomy (GTDB): domain Bacteria; phylum Spirochaetota; class UBA4802; order UBA4802; family JAKQUI01; genus CAZZCF01. Next base: position 4,030 of record CAZZCF010000249.1, on the reverse strand, counting down.
GCTCGCCGTCATTCCTCGTCGGCGGCGTTTCACGGAACTACGGCTCCAACTATGTGCTCGGCACGGGAAAGCACTTCGTCATCGAGGGCGACGAGTACGATTCGGCCTTCTTCGAAAAGTTTCCCAAGTTCATCCTCTACCGGCCCCGACATATCGTTCTTACCTCCCTCGAGTTCGACCACGCCGATATTTACCGGGACCTCGACGAGATAGCCCTCTGGTTCCGGCGGCTGATAAACATCGTCCCATCGGAGGGAACGGTGCTCTATTCGGGCGAATATCCGATACTTGAGGAGATGGCGTCACGCTCCTTTTCACGCACCTTCTCCTTCGGGGAGGGGGGCGATTTCGCGTATGCCGCTACGGCCAGCGATGATGAGCACACCGGTATCGAGCTCAGGTCGGATAGCCACGGCTCTCTCCCGCTGCGGACACGGCTCTTCGGGCGGTTCAACTTCTGCAATGTCGTCGCCGCGGCTTCGCTCGCTTTGCTTCTCGGCATCGATGTGTCGGCGATTCAACAGGCGGTGGAAACCTTCGAGGGGGTGAAGCGGAGGATGGAGCTCATCCATACAGATGACTCGCTGCGGATATACGAGGACTACGCCCATCACCCCACTTCAATTCGACTCGTTCTGGAGGAGGTCCGGGAGCGGTTCCCCGACTCCGTGCTCTGGGCGCTCTACGAGCCGCGGTCGGCAACCAGCAGGAGGAGGGTATTCCAGGATGCGCTGCCGCGGGCATTCGCTCCCGCTGACAGAATTATCATAAAAACACCCTATCGCCTTGATACCATCCCCGATTCGGAGCAGATCGATATCGATGCGGTGATTGACGCACTGCGGAGAATGCGGAAGGATGCCGAGCTCCACCGGCATGTCGATGATATGGTGGAGAGCGTCTTTCGGCGCATGGATTCCTCCCGGAAGAACGTGCTGGTGGTCATGTCCAACGGCGGCTTCGACGGGATATACGGGAAGCTCGTCGAGCGGGCGAGAAGACGGTAGCTCCCAACGATTTGTAATCGAAACGGGCTTTCAGTGCCGGCGATATCGGATGCGGTCACACTCGTGTAAATAGAGGGTTTCGTCACTATGCCTCTATGCGGATGCATGGGGAATCCTGCAATATAATCTTCGGGATTGTCACTGCGGAACTCATCAAGAAGAGAAAAGGGATCTATATTATTTACTTCTTAATTGGCAATAATCGGTATAGAGAAATCTTAAACAGTTTAATGTTCCTCCCCAAGTTTATTTTCATATTTATCCAGGCTGAATATCTTATCAAGATCTCTTCTTTCCGGCCGGGCTTTTTCGGATTCTAACTGATGGCCTGCAAGTCCGCTTAAATCATCTGATTTCTTCCCGACAATTACAAGGGTGATAACCATGTTCTCTTCCGGGATTCCCAGTACCTCTTTTACCTTTTCAGGAGAATAGCCTGCAATGGGATGAGCAACCAGGCCCAATTCAACTGCCTGCAAAATTAATGCAGAAGTTGCCATGCCGATATCAAATAAATAATATTCTCTTTCTTTAATAAGACAGTCATTTTCTTTTTTCCCAAAAACTGCTATGATTGTTGAAGACTTCTTTGCCCATTCATTACCTTTACTCAAGGCTGCATGCATTTTTTCAAGCATTCCCTTATCCCTGACAAATACATACCGCCAGGGCTGATTATTAAAACATGAAGCTGTAAGCTGTGCTGCTGTTGCAAGCTGTTCGATAATATCATCAGTAATCTCAACCGGTTCAAAAGCACGATACGCCCTTCTCTTTTTGATTGCATCCTTCACGTCCATGAATATTCCCCTTTGCTTTTTTGATATTCTATAAGGTAAATATACCTCGCAAATATATGATAATAAGAAATTTGTTCTCGAACAAAAGGAGAAGTTTATACAACTCTTTATTACTATGGATTATTATGATATGCGTTAACAAATTAAATCTATCTCCCAATATGAAAAATCCAAAAAATCTCATTATTTTTTGGATTTTAAGAAGGTCAACGGCATAGATACATACCTATGCCTGTGCTGAGGATGTTTGCGGTAAACGGAAAGCTCATGTATCCCTGATGCGGCACGATATGTCATCAACACCCTTGAAGCTCACCTCTTCACTCTGGGAAATGTATCTTTTAAAGGTCAGTCTGTCGATAAGCTGTCAAAACTATTTTTTTCCCAATTACGATAGTAACGCCGAAACATCTCCTGCCACTTGACGATAATTCCCGGAGCATTTTTAATTGATCTCCCTGCGGCTTTCAGACAAGGACCGCCCATATATTTGTACCGGAAGGCACCGATACCCCAGTGGTCCCTGATTCTTTTTTTCAGCTCATTCTCGCTTCTGCTCTTCAATATCTCCCGCATATCCCACCTGCGTGTATCGGTAATCGTATGCATGATAAAGTAATCGGCCTTGGCTCTGTCCTCGTATCGTTTCAAGAAGGACTTTGATGTATCGCCTGCCTTTATGGCTTCAAGCGCCACTCCGGCAGCGATTTCCGCTGAAAACCAGGCAGAGGGTACGCCATCTCCGAAGGCGGCACTCTCAAATCCGGCCGCATCGCCGATGATGAGCATGCCATCGCCGACGTACGGCATCTCACGCATTTCGCGGATCAAACCTGCATAAATGGGACAGACGTCCCAGGTAATCGCCCGTAATTTTACCTTCGGAGCAATATCTTCTCTCCATCGCCTTACCTTCGTTGTAAAATTATCGAAATATTCTCGGAGAAGCTTGGCCACGTTCTGAACTTTTCCTTCAGTTACCAGGAACTGTCCCAGTCCGGGATGGATGCTGTCCCTGTAGGTGAAGAAATAGAGGGTTGATCCGTAACCGAGCGGGGCTCCGATTTTTTCCTCTGGCATGGCATGAAAGAATTCCATGCTGTTCCCGAAGACACTGTCTACATCCTTCTTGGCCATCTCGAAATCCCATATCATATAAAGTTCAATCGCTTCTGGAACGAACTTTTGCCTGATCCCCGCCTTCAGCGATAGGTTGTTCTGCGTGCCCCCCGCATCAATGACAATCTTCGATCTCAGTTCCTCTCCCTTATCCGTAATGACACCCTTGACGGAGCCATTCTCTTTTATTACATCAACTGCCGTTGTGGCGGTCCTCAGTTCAACACCGGAATCGACAGCCCGGTCTGCGAGCCAGGTACAGAAGGGTTTACAGTAGGTTGCGTAACCTACGGTGTAAGGCGCAGGAAGTCTCAGTGAATGATCGGAGGCATAGATCTCGCCGTTTTTTACGAACCGGTTCATCACGGAACGTATCGGCCTTTCGATAGGCGGATTTCCTTCCCGAATAAATGCTGGCCCAAAAAGAAAACCGTAAACTGGTATGACGAGCCCTGACACAACCTTTTCTCCGGGTATCGTGGCTCTCTCTAGCATAATGGTGTGCAAACCCGAGTCAGCGCACTTCTTAGCCGCCACCGGACCACCGAACCCTGCCCCCACTACTATGACATCGTACCGTTCAGCCATGTGATTACCCCCAGTTCGTTCTGAAACCTGTACCGCCCGCAGGCCACGAAAAATCAATAGCCCCGTCCCCACAGGAATACCAGCAGGCTCCACATTCCATGCATTTTTCCATACTCCTGATTCGGGCTTTTTTATTCACGATTTCATAACATCCCGCGAGACAGACCTTGAGACAGTTTCCGCAACCGGTACACTTTTCTTCATCTATCGTAATAAAATTACCAGTTCCCTCCACCCATTCAACACCAGGAATATCCTGAAAAGTCTTCACCATAATATACCTCCCTCAATCAAACACCTTGAAGATATTGAAACAACCAGCATGAACAGGCACATTTTCGAGAAATCTGACTGATAGAAATGAATGCGTTTCACGTTCTTATTTGGCTGATACTAAATATGTAAAAGGCGACGAAGTTCAAGTTCTGACGATAATTAAAATTTTCACCGGAAAAAATCGTCGTGATTTCTTAAATATAACGTAACTCAAAAATCAATCGTTAAAACTCTAGCAAA
>CAZZCF010000248.1:0-4571 GCA_964652955.1 uncultured Leptospirales bacterium | reverse complement strand
TACCAAAATTTTATTTACGATTAAATCCCTACTGATTCATCACAAATCCATTCCCGCCCCGTGTTCCCTCAGCCAGTTTTTTCTCTCAGCATAATCAGGAAGCAGCTTATCAACAAGATTCCAGAAGTTCTCATTGTGAGTGGATTCAATGAAGTGACAAAGCTCGTGCACCACTATGTAGTCGAGAACTTTCAGCGGTGCCATGATACATTTCCAGTGAAAGTTGAGAGTTCCGTTTTTCGATGCCGAAGCCCATCTGTTCTTCAGATCGAGAATCTTCACCGAGTTCGTCTCTACGCCGAGCTTCTTCTTATACAGCGCGACTCTCTCAATGAGCTTCGGCAAGCCCTTCTCCTTGTAGAACTGCCTGAATACTTCCATTCCCCTGGGAATATCACTTTCCCTGAGATAAAAGTATCCCTGATACAGCTTCAGGGGGGCCTCCTGGTTTTTTACTATCTCCAGCCTGTAGAGATTCCCGAGATAGAGAAAAGACTCCCCGCTGACGAACTCCCGCTCCACCCGTGATTCATTTAAAGATTCCCATTCGGCAAGCTGTCGACATATCTGATATCTCTTATTTTCTACCACATCGTTTATCTCATCATGTGATAGATGATCCGGTGCCAGAATGCTCACCGTCCCGTCCCGCTCGATGTATATGCTGAGGGTTTTCCGCTTGCTTTGCTTGAGCCGATATTTTATGTCCTTGTATTTATGCATTGTAACCGGCGAGCTCATCCCGTTTCCTCTTTGCAAGAGCCATGAATTCTGTAATGATCTCCTCTTCCGTATTTATTATCTCATCAACATCAGAAAAGACAAGTATATCTCTGAGTTCCCTCTTCAGGCTGTCCTGTTCCGGAGCTCGCTTCCAGAAATCAACGAGCCTGGTTCTCTCAGATATCATCTTAACACTCTCTTTAATGAGAGTCTTTACAATTTCTTTTGTATCATCTGGAATATCTTTATCATCAAACGCGACGTTTACCAGTAGATCGTAGAAGGGCATCTCAATTTTCGTATCAAGACCATCCTCGCCCTCCTTGCGTCCCGCTTTTATCTCCTCAAAGAGCTTCATCAATGACTCGAAGCAGACTTTAACATCATCCTTGTGAGCTTCGAGTATTTTCTGCAACTTTTCACTCAACTTCTCATAGTAAACCGGATCGTACTCGAGGTTTACCTTGATGTGCTTTCTAATTGCGTGCTCCATCTCGCTTGCAGCCGCCCTCTTGGTTGTATGCTTCTTAATCGAGATATAAAAATCCTTTGAGAGAAGCTCCACAGGCGGCACAACGGGGTTAATGCCCAGACTGATGAGATGCTCGTCGATGAGCTTCTTCACCTTATTTCCCACTCCGGCAAGCGATATGCTGTCATCCTTGTATCGATTCCTCGCCCTGTTGTGTATATGGCCGAAGGCCCTGGCGGGCGGCACATATTTGTTCCCGATGGGATTAGGGAATATGACATCGAGGCTCTTCAGGAAGTTCTTCAGAAAAACATCAAAGTTGGCTCTGATCTCAACATCCTCAAGTATCTCAATAGCCTTTTCAAGCACATCGAACTGCTCCTGAGGGTCCTTAATCTCAAACTCCACGTATTCCCTGATGCGCGATACCCCATGGTCGAGAAAGATATTCAGCAGCCGTTGATACCTGTCCTGCAGAATCGGTATCTCCGTGCTGATATCCTTCATCGATTCAATTATATCTTCCCTGTCATCCGACGCGTATATCTCCAGTGCCTCCTTGAGGTGATTGCCTATGCCGATGTAATCGACGATAAATCCTTTGCTCTTCCCCTCGGCCACCCTGTTCACCCGCGCTATTGCCTGCAGCAGATTATGCTCTTTTATCTTTTTATTGATATACATAACCTGCTCAAGGGGAGCATCAAAGCCGGTGAGAAGCATATCGCACACAATCAGAATCGCCACGCCGGTTTCAGGCTTATCAAAATCGAACTTCTTTTTGAAATTATCAATGGCATTAAGGCGCTTCGCCTCCTTCCTCGCCTTCGTTATCGACGGATCTTCGTTTGTCCCCTGCCCGGAGACGATTACCGCCGTCTTTATGAAATCGAGGAGCTTTATTAAATCTTCATCCCTCTTCTCTTTTTGCTTTTCTCTTTCCAATCGCTCCTTGATGGCTCTATCGATATAATTCCGATATCGTACTGCGGCTATCTGCGAGCTGGTCACCACATGCGCTTTGAAGTGATTGGGAAGGATATTGCCAACGTAATGGTCAACGAGGTCTTTTGAAACCTCCTCTATATACTTCTCTGCTTCCAGTATGTCACCGTAGGTTCCGTACTTCCGCTTAATGAGCTCAAGCTCCTTCTCGGGTCTATCCTTGAAGAGATCCTCGAACTTTCGGTCAAACTCTGCCTTGTGAGTGATGGCTGCATCATGAGTTTTCCCCTCGTAGATTATTGCTATCGTTGCGCCGTCATTAACCGCATCCTGAAGCTTATACTTGTCGATGTACTTGCCGAATGTGTCGTGCGTTTTCTTCCTGTGCCGCTCGGTTATAAGCGGCGTCCCGGTAAAGGCAATCTTCGTTGAGTTGGGGAACGCATTGAACATGTTGAGGTTGAGCAGGCTTCCCTGCGTCCGGTGCGCTTCATCGACAAGGATCAGTATCTTCTCCGATGGATTGACAACATCGAGGAGCTTGTACTCCGGGAGGAGATCACTTTTATCATATCGCCATTCACCCTTCGACTCGGCTACGATGATATCCTTCAGATAATCGGGAACGGCAGTATCCCTCTCATAAAATTTGTGTATCATGACCATTGCGATAATGGAATCAGGCCGTGCAAGGTCCTGTTTCAGCTTTTCCGCGCTGTCAATATGGTAAACCGTTTCTCCGGTGAGGCGGGCTGTCTCTGTGAGCTGATCCTCCAGGTCGATGCGATCGTTGACCATGAGTATCTTGTAATCCGAGAGACCATGTATGTATCGCATCTTCCTGATGAGGAATACCATAGTAAGGGACTTACCCGATCCCTGCGTATGCCAGATGACACCCGATCGCTTCAGGGGAGCCTTCTCCCTGAGCATTCGGTCTATTGCCTTAATTACCGCTCGGTACTGCTGATAGCGGCTGACAATCTTGACAAGCTTCTTACCCTCCTCTTCCCTGAATACGATGAAGCTCCGTATAATGTCGAGAAGCGTTTCCGGAACGAGCATCCCCTGAATGAGTAACTCCTGAGAGCGCTCCTTGCCGAGCGGCGGCGTATATTCCCGATACTCTTCCGGATAGATGTCCTTCCACTCGAGGAAGTGATTCGGCATTGAGGTGATGGATCCGAACCGCGCCTCATCGCCGCTGGTGGATATCATCACCTGATTGCACCAGAAGAGTCGCTCGTCACCCTCCCGCTCGGTAATGCCCTCGGTATCTTTTCTCCTGTTGGAATACCGCATGAGCTGCCGGATCCCCTCATCCATCGGATTGGCTGTAACGTGAGTGGCATACTTGCACTCGATGACGATCAGGGGAAGGCCGTTCACGAAGAGGACGATATCCGGTATGATGTATTCCTTCGCCAGACCGGGCGTATCGACCCTGAACTGCTCGATGGCAATGAAGCTGTTTCTCCCGGGATTATCGAAGTCAATAAGCTTGACGGCTGCCGAACTTTCGCCGGTGAGCTCGTTATCCATGACAACCCTGTTCTCTCCGCCGCCAATTATCATGTTAAAGATGTCCCTGTTTACTTCTACAAGGTTCCTTGCTGTCTGGCTGAGAAGCTCGTTGTATATCTCTTCGAGCTGTCTCTCGGTGAGCCACTCCTTCCCATTATCCGTGTTAATCCTTCTGACCGATTCCTTGAATATGCCCTTTAATATAACCTCTCTGAAGTCCTCGCGATAGCTCGCAGATGGATCAGAGGGGACTCCGTGCTGCTCAACAACCTCCCATCCAAGGGTGTCAAGCTGATCGAGGAAGGGATTCTCAACGAAGGAGTATTCACTCATAATATTTTTTCACTTCACAAATTCAATATGGAGCAGTATCAGCTTATCCTTTTTAGAGCCAAGCTTAAATTGCCATCGATCTTCCATGAAATCGAGAAGTTTCAGACCACGCTCCTTTATTGTATTCGCATTCCAATCCTCATAATTTGTAACTTCTATCTCGGAGTAAGAACCATTTGAATAACCGTTGCGAGCCTTAGCAGGATTTGCATCAACAACACCATTCTTCTTATCTATGAAACAGTGATCCTGTAAACTTGAATTGATTGATGATGAAAGCGGTATCAGATTTCCAAGTGAGTTCTTTAATGTATGTTTCTGTTTCTTTGAATAACCTTTGAACGCTTTCTTCCAACAATCTCGTGTTTCGGATTGCGGGAATATATGCTCTATACTGACTTTGTCACGCTCATTTCTGATAAACAGTTTCCAATCAATTTTCCTCTGGCCTCTGCTTTTTGTTAATTCAATTTCATATTCATACATGAAATATGAAAGTGGATACCATGAGCAAAATCCATCCCTGTTCTTAAAGTGAATCTATAAACCTTCACTTTAAGAACAGGGATGGATT
>CAZZCF010000247.1:0-4607 GCA_964652955.1 uncultured Leptospirales bacterium | reverse complement strand
TACTGTTAATGTTGATGATTTGAAGAGAACAGTGAAAAATTATATTAAACTTAATTTCAGATCAGTTTACAAGCCAGCGCAGATATTGAAGAATGGAACTTCCTTTATTAAGAAGAAGGGAATCGGAGATATTACAGGATCAAGAATACATGTATTACAGCGGGATGAAACCGATTACTATGCGAATCTGATTTATTAAGCGAGCACTCTGCTCGAAATTCACCATGATAAGTCGTAATAACTCGGGACGTGCATCGAGACTGTCAGCCCTGTTAATTGAAACAGCAGATGATTGCCTGCGAAGCAGGATCGCATTGCAAAAAATGCACCGGCGTTGTTGCAGGCATCCACTGCGAGAGCACCGGCAGCGTGCTGTGCGGGTAGTTTAATCCAAAATTTTCTTGAGATGCGAAAAGACCTCGTCGAGGTTTGATGCGGGTAAAAAGAGATCGCGATATCTATCGTCAATCGGTTCATGAGAAATTTTCTCGCTCCAGCCACCTGCGAAAGTGCACAGAATTATCGGTTTCCTGAAGTGCCAGGAGTAGGCCAGCTCCGAGAGAGTCCCGGATTTGCCTCCGATAGCTATTATCACATCTCCGGAGAGAACATTAATCATATTTCTCGCATATCCGACACCGGTTGGAATCACGATTCCACAGTATGCATTGGCATCCTCAGGATGAGTGCCGGGCAGTATTCCCACAACGACACCATTCTCCTCAGCTGCTCCACGGGAAGCAGCTTCCATAATGCCACCACGTCCTCCGGTAATCAATACCCACCTGTTCCTGGCGATAAATCTGCCGATATCATATGAGATAGAGGAGTTTATAACATCGTCACCCGAACCGATAATAACTACCTGTTTGCGTCTCATTTCCTCTCATCTCCGTTTTTGTGCATTCACTTAAACCTGCACATTTTCTGTATGAGTTGATATACTGCATCGGGTGAATCGATTTTCAATTGAATGACCTCATAGGGTATGGAAATATCCCGATAGGTAAACTCCAATCTCTTTTTTAAGGGATTTGATGAGCTCTTCCGAAGTATCGGTGTAAGAACGAGGTACTCATTTAATGAAAGAACGAATGTGTGAGCGGATTCCGGGAAGTTCTTCTTGAGAATCTCGACAAATTTATCTGAAATTTCCAGTATGGATAAAATCCCCATGTGAATGAATACGTCATCAATAAGCTTCAGTGAAAAAACATGCGCGGCAACAGAATAAGTTTCATTGATAGTTTCAGTGAGAATATCGACGATCTTCTGTTTAATATTCTCAAAGTAATTGACCGACATCGGCTTTTCATTAAAGAGAGATGCCTTGAATATCTCACCGAAGAATGTTCCGATAAAACGAAATTTTTCTGTAGAGAAATAATCTGATGATGAGAGTGCGATGAAGAAAACAGCTTTGTTGATACTCCTCCAGACGGGATAAATATAAAGGATCTGGCTCAGGGAGCTATTCTCTCCCGGAAGGACTGTTGAAAACTCCGACTGCGGAATTCTCTTCTGATTGTTTTGCAGCGTTTCGATTATTTTTGAATTTATCTTATCGTCACCGTAATATGAGACAAGTTCGAATTCGCTCTCGGTGAGTGCAAACAGGCCTGAGAAAATTGAGAAGTTCTCACTGTTGTGATGATAACATATCCCCCTGATGAATCCGGTACTGCCCTCCGGTATCGTTTCTTTCTGAAGCTCACGATATTTCCTGGCAAGGTTTTCATATTCATCTTTAGCCTCCTCATGGGACAGGAGACCTTCACTGTAATCTTTTATCGTTTTCTGTGTAGAGAAAATGAGTTTTTTGATATCGCTTTTCATTGTTATGGTCTATGTCTTTTTAAACGACAGTACGCTTTGGAAAGGGCAAAGAAACTCCTTTCGGTACAGTTCAATAAGTGTGACCGCTGCTATGGATTTTAGCAAGAAAAATTTTTCCCGGATCGGTATACCGGTAACTAATCGTGTGTGTGTGCCAGTGCCGCAGCAATGCTTTTGGAAATCATAAATATTCGGAAGGTGCCGGTAAAGAAAACGAGTGTATCAGAAGTAACCATCCTTTCCAGAGCTATCTTCAGCTCATCGGAGCTCTGAAAGACCTGAAACGGCGAGGAGGTTCGCGAGCGCTGTGCTGAATCGGCTGAAGGCTTATAGCATCTGATATCGTCAATCTCATGATAACAGGTAATTGCCGAGTATTTCTGTATACTCGCAAGCATGAGCGGATAATTCTTATCCTTCATGAACGTGGCGACCGTAATAATTTTTTTATCGGGATACTCTGTCCGTAATGTCCTCAGTACCGACTGCATTGCAACGGGATTGTGGGCGGGATCGAATATCAGGAGGGGGTCTCGGGAGAGTATATGCAATCTGCCGGGAATTGCCACATCTGCAATTCCCTTCCTGACAGCTTCACTGTCGATGGTAAATCCTTTGAGCATCAGCGAAGAGGCAGCCGCCAGGGCGGAATTCTTGATCTGAAATCTCGCGATGCTGTTCAGTCGCATGTTTTCTATCCCGGAAAGGGGAAACATATCATTCTTGAAGGTAATGGTATAGGTAAAACCGTCACCTTTTTTATTGTGTATGTCCTGTACGCCGAAATCCCTGTTATAGATCAGCAGCGGAGATGCCTTCGCCTGTGCGGCCTCTTCGAGAATTTTCAGGACGGCCTTCTTCACATTTGAAGTGAGAACAGGTGAATGCCCCTTGATAATACCTGCTTTTTCGCGGGTAATTGCTGAAACCGTCTTTCCCAATATGCCTGTGTGATCTCTTGAGATATCAGTAATGATTGATATCAGTGGATGCATTACATTTGTTGAATCGAGCCGCCCTCCCAGACCCGTTTCAATGACAGCGACATCAACACGCTTTTCGTAAAAATATCTCAACGCAAAAAGTGTCAGAACATCGAAGTAGGTCGGTTGCAGTGTCTGATCTCTTTTCAGTACGCCGACGAGATCATCAAGATATCCATTCAGTGCAGAGTCGGGTATCTCTTCTTTGTTTATAACAATACGCTCGTTTATCCGTGAAAGATGCGGCGAGGTGTAGAGGCCGGTTGTGTACCCGGCCGACATAAGTATGCTCTGAAGCATATAGGCGACCGAACCTTTACCGTTTGTTCCCGCTATGTGAATCGTTTTAATCTTGTTATGAGGTTCATGGTAGAATTGCAGAAGCGCGGCGATACTATTCAATGTGTAGTTCTGAAACCCCAGATGGCCGGTCGCTTCGTTGTTGATGAGGGTGTTGATCTTGTCTTCAATACTCATGACGGTTCATTTCTCAAACAGTAGTGGAGTATCGCCATGCAGATGAATATCCTCACGTGAGGTGCTTCATCAATGCTGTTCTCATTTCGGCAGTTGGTGCTCTCGTGCCCGTCCATATCTCATACTGTTTGGCTCCCTGATTCAAAAGCATATCAATACCGAAAACAGTTGTGCATCCCTTCTGCCGGGCGATGCCCATGAGTTTCGTCATCGATGGTGCGTACACTATGTCAAAAACAGTGTGCCGGGGAAGGATGAGCGCATCATCAAGCGGAGTTGTGTCGGTGTGTGGTGTCATTCCCACCGGGGTGGTATTGATGAGAATATCAAAATCCTGCATGATGTCTGGTGTGAGCTCATCCATCAGAAGCGAGGTGACCCGATCATTCTTCTTCCTGAGATCGTTCGCGAGAGCAGTCACCCGCTCGACATTTCTTCCCGCAATGGTAACTGCTATATCCTCTTCGAGAAGAGTAAATGCGATGGCTCTCGCCGAGCCACCGTTTCCAAGTAGCATTACTCTCAAACCGGCAAGCGATTCGATTACATTCTTCAACGATATCAGTGCACCGTAACCATCCGTATTAAATCCGGCAATTGTCCCGTCATCATTGACGAGCGTATTGACCGAGCCGATCTCCCTCGCAAGGGTATCCACCCTGTCAAGATATTTGAGCACCTCTATCTTAAAGGGAATGGTAATGCTCGCACCGCGAATGTTGAGTGTTCTCATGGCATCTATCGCATGCTCGATGGTATCGGGCTGAAAGGCAAGGTACACCGCATTCCGCGCTGTTGATTGAAATGCAGCATTATGCATTACCGGTGAGAGAGAATGGCGGACCGGATTGCCAAAAATACAGTACAGTTCCGTCTGAGTATTGAAAGCAACAGGGTTCATGCAACTGTTATACCGATGGGTTGCCAGTTCGCAACATTTTTTCTTCTTTTCATACAGGAAAATGCAGCTGCTCTCATGCGCCGCACCGCTTATCAGTTCAGTGAAAGGAGCGCTGTCTTCCCGGAACGGTAATACCTGAAAAGCTGTTCCCCAATTCACACGGTGAAATGCAGTTTTTACTGCCGTTCATAATTTATTGATAAGCTGCACTCTCCTTCTCACCGAAAATAAAGATGTAAATCTATTCACTGTACATGCTTCCGACAGGTCACTATACCATTATCATTAAAAGAATATGGTGAGAATATGTCTCAGGGATCACGCAAACAGAACAGTACCCAGAGCAGGAAAAAAGGGGGAAGCACTTCACGATCTGCCGCTGCAAAGAAGAAGAGCGGGAATACAACCCA
>CAZZCF010000246.1:0-4620 GCA_964652955.1 uncultured Leptospirales bacterium | reverse complement strand
GATAGGAGAATAAAGGAGCACACGAAAAATAAGGAGATACGAAAGGTTGTTGTCGTACCCGGTAAACTGGTTAATATTGTAATTACATAATGCTCTTCAGCCGATTTATTTTCCCTATCTCCCCGGCAATTACCAGGGAATCATTATATGAGAATATATAATCGGGGCTCGGAATAGCCTTAATTTTTGATCCCTGATCGGTATTGTTTCGAATAAGAATTACATCGACACCGTATTTCCCCCTGATATTTAATTCTTTGATTGATTTTCCGACAAAGTTTCGCGGAACTGCGATCTCTTTTATTGCGTATCCCTCCATGAAATGCACATTCTGATCGATGTTTTTCATCGTGATCCTCGTCGCAAAACTTGAGGTTATATCTCGACGGGCAATCTCCTTATTATAGGCGTCATGAATGTCTTTCCGCCAGATCATACCCAGAAGTTTATTCTGCTTCTTTGGATGAACGACGGGCACTCCTTCCAGATTGTATGCACTCATTCGGTCCAGTATTTTTTGACAGTTGTCTTCGGAGGTTGCCGGTTCGATATCCCGTATGGCGATATCACCGGCAATGAGGACGTTTTTCAGCATCTCACGTTCAAAGAGATAGCCCTTGACATCGTGAATTGAGATGAGACCGGTGAGAGCACCGTTGTTATCCGTAACTGCCAGGCAGGGATCGGTTCCCGATATTATTCTGTTGACCACTTCATTGAAGTTGCTGTTTTCTTGTATGGTCTCTACGTGAGAGGTATATACGTCCTTCACAAATATGGACTCCATGATATTGGTTTCTGTACCGTCTTTGATGTGTATGTTTCTCTTGAGCAGCTTCAAGGTGTAGATTGACTCACGCGAAAGTTTTGTGGAGAACAGCATGCTTATAATACAGGTTATCATCAGGGGGAGGATGATATGATAATCGTTCGTTAACTCAAAAACGATTATAATTGCTGTAAGCGGTGCATGCATGGTACCTGCCACAACTCCACCCATTGCGACGAGCGCATATGCTCCCGGTGATGCGGTAATGGTTGGGAAGAAGCTGTGCACAAAAAATCCAAAGAAACAGCCGGTCATCGCACCGAGGAAAAGGGAGGGAACGAATATTCCACCGACTCCTCCTGATCCTAATGTTATTGATGTTGAAAGTATCTTTATGAATATAAGAGCGAATGCAATGTACCAGATTGTTTTTCCGTGAAGCGCATTATCGATTGATTCGTAACCAATGCCCATTATCTGAGGAAAGAGGATAGCAATGAGTCCGATAAGCGCACCACCGATTGCTGGTTTTATATATTTGGGGGATTGAAATCGGTTTTCAAAGAAATCTTCCGAGCAGTAGAGCATTTTAATGAATATATATGAAGCGTATGCGCAGAGAAAACCTAAAAGTGAGTATAGAATGAGCTCAAAAGGGCTTACCAGAGAATATTCTGGCACCTGGAATGCCGCAAAATTACCTTCGAATTGGTGCGAAATTACAGTAGCCATGACTGAAGAAATAACTATTGGTGAGAATTGAGAGAAAGCGAAGTCGCCCAATAATACTTCGACGGAAAAGAGTGCACCGGCAATTGGTGTATTGAATGCGGCGGCGAGACCGGCAGAAGCACCACAGCCGAGTAACGTCTTCATGTTGTTTGGAGAAAGTTTAAAGAATTGGCCGATCGAGGAGCCAATCCCCGCGCCAATACCTATTATTGGCCCCTCTCTTCCTGCTGATCCGCCTGTTCCAATTGTTATTGATGATATGATAGCCTTGATGATAGTGACTTTTGGCCGGATAATACCTCCTTTGAGAATAACTGATTCCATTACTTCAGGGACACCGTGACCCTCAGCATCCTTTTCCAGAAAATGTACAATTAGTCCAACGAGCAGTCCGCCGGTTGCCGGAATGATGATTTTGAGATACCAGGGGCTTGCAATGATATTGTTAAGAATACTGCTGGCACCGGGATATGATAAAAATGTAATTTTCTTTATGAGGAGCCGGAAAAGAACTGCCGCTGTGCCTCCGAATAGTCCGATTATCAGAGCGAGAATAATCATGAAAGAATGTTCCGTCATTTTCATTCTTTCAATAATTGCTCTTGAGTGCTTTGATACTATCGAGATGGGTTTTCGAATTACGTATTTTATATCTTTCATTGTTGATTATGTGGACAGGGTATTCTTAAAGAGATTCAATTTGCCTATCTCGCCGGCAATTACCAGGGAATCATTGAAGGAGAAGATATAGTCTGGATTGGGGATTGCTTTGATCTTTGAACCCTGCTTGGTATTGCACCGTATGAGAATCACATCAACGCCGTACTGAGCACGTATATTCAATTCCCGAATCGTCTTTCCCACAAATACTTTTGGTGCTGCGATCTCGGTGATGGCGTAGCCTTCCATGAAGTGTACATCCTGGTCAATATTTCTCCTCGTAATTCTGCTCGCAAAGGTTGAGGTTATATCCCGCCGCTCGATTTCCTTGTGATACGCATCGAGGATGTCCTTTCGCCATATCATACCGAGGAGCTTGTTTTTGTTTCTTGTATTGACTACCGGAATTCCATCGAGATCATTATCACTCAGTTTTTCAAGAACGGTCTGGCAGTTGTCTTCAGGGGTAACGGTGAAGACGTCCGGGACGGCAATGTCTCTGGCAATGAGAACATTCTGAAGTGTTTCTCTTTCGAAAAGATAATCCTTAACATCGTGTATCGAGATGATGCCTGTAAGAAGCCCCTTATTGTTCAGGACGGGAAAATAGAGATCTTTTCCGGAGATAACCCGATTGACGACTTCATTGAAATTGCTTTTTTCACTGATTGTTTCTGCGTGAGGAGTAAATACATCCTTAACAAAAATTGACTTCATAATATTTAGTTCCGCACCATCCTTGATATGGATGTTTCTCCGTAGCAATTTCAGCGTGTAGATTGATTCTCGTGAGAGCTTTGTTGCAAGTATGGTGCTGATGATGCAGGTTATCATGAGAGGGAGTATTATGTTATAGTCGTTGGTAAGTTCGAAAACAATGATGATTGCAGTGATCGGGGCGTGCGTTGTTCCTGCGACGACGCCTCCCATGGCAACGAGAGCGTAGGCGCCGGGTGAAGCTGATATCTCAGGGAAAAAGCTGTGAATACAATAACCAAAAGAACATCCGGCCATTGCGCCGAGGAAGAGTGATGGGGCAAAGATACCTCCTGAACCTCCTGAGCCGATGGTAAGAGAAGTAGCAATAATTTTTATAAATATGAGGATAAGTGCAATATACCAGAGCTTGTTTCCCTGCAAGGCGATATCGATTGATTCATAGCCAACACCCATTATTTGCGGGAATTGAAGAGCTATGATACCTATGAGGAGCCCCCCGATTGCCGGTTTAATAAAATCCGGTGTCTTTAGTCGGTTGTCAAATAAATCTTCGGATAGATAGAGCATTTTAATGAACAGGAATGCAATAGCTGCACAGAGGAGCCCGAGGATGAAGTAAAAGATGAGTTCATAAGGACTGTTCAGTTGATATTTGGGAACTTTGAAGGAAACAACATTTCCCACGAAGAGATGAGAGGTGACTGTTGCGATTACTGATGAGATTACGATTGGTGAGAATTGCGATATTGCAAAATCACCCAGAATGATTTCTACGGCGAAGAGTGCACCGGCAATCGGTGCATTGAAGGTCGCGGCGATTCCTGCGGCAGCTCCGCAGCCGACGAGGGTTTTCATCTGCCGTGGTGACACCCTGAAAAACTGACCGACCGTTGAACCGAAGCTCGATCCAATTCCGACGATTGGCCCCTCCCTCCCCACTGAACCGCCCGTTCCGATTGAGAGAGCTGATGCGATTGCTTTAATAAAAGCGAGTCGGGGTCGTAACAATCCTCCTTTCAGAATAACCGATTCCATCACTTCGGGAACACCGTGCCCTTTTGCTTCTTTTGCGAGGAAGTAAACGATGGGCCCGACGATGAGACCACCGATTGTGGGAATAGTGATCTTTCTCAACCACGATGCCGCGGTGATGTTGCTGAGCATGTCCTCTTTGCCGGGGAATGAGAGCAGAGAGATGAAGTCGATCATCTCACGAAACGCAATAGCACCGAGCCCGCCGAGTACACCTATTATCATTGCTGCGATAATCATGAAGATGTGCTCGGTCATCTTTGCTCTCTTTATCAGCGAGAGGTATGTTCTGGTAAGTGAGGCATACATTCTCTGTAGTAGCTCTATCATTCGTATCTATCTCCGGAACATACCGTCATGAAGGATATCCTCGCGCTTTTCGGATTCTACAATGAGAGGTATCATCTTGCGTGCTTTTTTCATGGAGAAGCGTGATGATGGGTTGATTAATAAATGTATCAAATGAGATAAAAAAGGTTATCTGTCAATGAGAATTAATCTAATAGTAGTAGTAAAAGTGAATATTCCCCTTTCACCAATGAAAGTCGTAAATCTTTTCCTGCTTTAATGCGAGTTCTTTTTTATGGAAACTTTATCACATTGAAAATTGAAGGATAGTATCTCTCTGCGCAGTTATTATGGTGGATATGGAATATTTGTTGATTAAATAATATTGCTTGTTATCATTATGATGTATTTTCGTATTT
>CAZZCF010000245.1:0-4637 GCA_964652955.1 uncultured Leptospirales bacterium | reverse complement strand
ACGGAAATTATATAAGATGTCATTTTCGCGTATTATTGCATGTGCTGTCAGGAAATATATCGATATAATTTTACGACAATTGTTTGATAGAAATAATGATACCGATAACTATCGTTACATTAATTATCTTTTGATTAAGAAATCCATCTGTGGAGTAACATGCTGGCAGATATACTGGGGAATACCCTGGAAACTACCGGTTTTATAATTCAATAAAAATACTATTTATAACGCAGCTGCCTATTGGAGGATATGATCATGGCAAACACCAATGCAGATTCATACTATGATCTCACCGGAGAAGTTCTTTCAAAGGCGAAATTGAAATGGGTGCTCGGAATAGTCGGCCTTATCCTTTTTATTGCCGGCTCGATGTTCGCCGTGGACTGGATGATTTATCTCTACAAAATAGAGGGGAATTACTATGCCGGCGTGGCGAAGCCGACCATCACCCTTCTCTGCCTCGTGCTGGTGCTGCTCATCGGAAAGAACTATCTCGACAGGAGTGACCGGGTGCTCCTCCTGCTGGCCTTCTGTTTCATGCTCCCGACGGATATCCTGATGAGCATCGTCGGCCTCAATCCGGATGTGCCGGTGGACTCTCCTCTCTTCATGGTGGGAGGCGTATTGTCCATTTTCGCTCATATCGTTTTGATAATCCGCCTTGGCCGGGGATTCCCCTACTTCAGGTCCTCCTGGAAGGAGCGGTATCCCGATCAGACCCTCCCGGGAAAGATATGGCTCCCCCTCGTCATTTACGGATCGGCGGTCATTGCGATTTTCATTCTCTGGGATGATATGGCGCGGGTCGGCCATACGGTCATCGGCCCCATCTACACCGCCTTCTTCTGCACCACGGCATGGTTCGCCTGGGAAACGGTGCGCTATAAGCTCTATCCGAGGATCAATGCGTGGTTTGCCGCCCTGGCCGCCACCTGCTGGTATATGACGGAGATTGTGGGAGAGATTTACAACATTGGCATCGGTGATATTTCGGAGATGATATATCGGATTATATGGGTATTCTACGGCACCAATGTGCTGCTCTTCGCACTGAGCGGATTCAGATGGAAAGAATAAAGGAGGCATACGATGTCATCTGACAATTCTCAATCGGCCGTCACCAGAAAAAAGTTCATTCAGAATGGGCTCATCGCCGCTTCGGCAGTGCTCGGTTTTTCCGGCATAAGGTATCTTTACGGCATTCTGGGAGAAGAGGAAGCCGGGGCTCTTTCGATGAACGACGTCGGCAAGCTCATCAGGCGGGCAGGTATTTCAGGATCGCCGCCGAACATCATCATCATCAACACCGATGATCTCGGCTACGGTGATGTGGGATGCTACGGGAGCCGTGCCATTCGAACGCCTCATATCGACAGCCTCGCCCGTGACGGCGTGCGCTTTACCGACTTCTATTCCTGCAATCCGATATGCGCGCCGTCACGGGCGGGTCTTATGACGGGAAGATACCCGATACGGGTCGGCATAACCGACAATCCCTTTCCGGAAGACGAGCCGATTACCGCGTGGCTGCCGCGGAAGCTGGGCGAGGTTTTCGGTGCGCTCGGTATCGCCGATCTCAGAAAGGGGGGAGAGGTGGCGCCCGGCATCTCTCCGCGGGAGATAACCCTTGCCGAGGCGCTCAAGGTCGCGGGATATAGAACCGGGATGGTGGGGAAATGGCATCTCGGCGATTACAGCAAGGATTCGAAATTCAATCCCCGGCGCCACGGCTTCGACGACTACTTCGGTGTCCCCCACAGCAACGACATGTGGCCCTGTGCCCTCTACCGGAACGAGGAGATGCTGGAAGCCGATATCGGTCTGAATCAGGCACGGCTCACCGGCCTGTACACGAAGGAGGCGATACGGTTTATCAGGGAATCGGAGGGGAAGCCCTTCTTCTTCTACTTCGCCCACACCTTTCCCCATCAGCCGCTCTTCCCGTCGGAGCGATTCGAGAAGAAATCGCGCGGGGGCAAATACGGCGATGTGATAGAGGAGATCGACTGGAGCGTCGGCGAGATCCTGCGCTGTCTCAGGGAACGGGGCCTTGAGAAAAACACCCTCGTCATTTTTACGAGCGACAACGGTTGCTGGTATGAGGGGAACCCGGGCTCCCTGCGGGGGAGGAAGGGGCAGAGCTACGAAGGGGGGTTCAGCGTGCCCTTTATTGCACGATGGCCGGGCCGTATCCCGCGCGGGAGCGTCTGCAGCGAGCCGGCGATGAACATCGACCTCTTCCCGACCGCGCTCGCCCTGGCAGGGCTCAAGCCTCCCGGGGATCGCATCATCGACGGAAAGGATATCTCGGGGCTCCTCACCGGGCGGGCAAAGCAGACCCCGCACGATATTTTCTGCTTCTACCATTACAATGAGCTCGAAGGGATTCGTATGGGGAGATGGAAATATCTCCGTAAAACGAACCGGTACGTGTATTCCGTTCCGCTGGATACCGCCGCCGTGCCGGATGCTCTTGCGGGCAAGATAATGGGTAACCGGTGGCCGCTCCTCTACGATCTCTCGATTGACAGGAGCGAGAGCTATAACGTGATCAACACCTATCCGGAAGTGGCCGAAAAGCTCCGGAATGCGATGGCGCAGTGGGAGGGGAAAATCGGCAAAAACCCCGGCGGCTGGCTGTAGGATAAGGATTTAAGCTGGTATAAGGCTGATTTTTTTCACGGCGTGCCGGGACGCCGGTTCCCTTCATAGCTTGGACAATCCTGATGATCATCGATATAGGGTTTGATATCGAGAATCGGTGTCCCGTCGAGCATATCCAGTCTTTTAACGGTAATAACGTTTTTCTCAATGCTGGTAACCGTGAGCACGGACATCCCGATGGGATTGGGCCGGAAGGGAGAGCAGGTGCTGAAGACCCCGATCGGTTCCTGCCGGTGCGGCGGCATCTGTTTGAGAGAGGCGGTATTGAATTTCCCGCTCTTGTGAAAATGGAAAATAACCACTATCTTCTGTCCCGGCTTGATATTTGCCAGTCCTGCTGAATAGGTCGTGTCGATTACCAGCTCCCCCTCGACATCTGAAACGCTCCAGTGCCTCGGTACGGTTGCCGCATCGGTCTTTACAAATCCTATCGCTTCCATCTGAATTTTCATAGGACCTTCTGCCGGTGATGAATGATGCATACCCTGATAGCCACGTTTACTGTACCCGCAGCAGGTTCGCAAGCTCTAATTTTTTAAAATGAGCTGATTCAATCCGGAACGCGATCGATGTGCCTGAATGCATCGAGAATCATCGCCGCAGCGAAGGCTTCTGGTTCGGTGGGCATCCATCCACGGCGATGGTAACGGAAGCCGCCGCATGTTTCCGCGGTGAGATTCACCGCCTCATGCCTCTCTCCCGTCATGGGTATCATCATCCCCACTCCTCTCCGGGAATCACGATGTATAAATGGCATACAAAGACTCCCCACGCTCCTCTCTTCATGAGGAAGATGAAAACGGCGGAGCCCTTCATCGGCGCGATTGTGAATGTCTCTTAAGTGAAGCGCCTTTTGCTACAGCTTGTACAGCACCGATACGTAGAAGCCGTAATAATGGTCGTTGAGATCGTCGATCTCCTTGTCGCCGAGTGTTGAATCGAAGTAATTGGATTCGGCAGTTATCTTGAGATACTGATAGCGAAATCCCAGCACCAGCACGACTTTCTCCTTCAGGAGAGCAACGAGCGACGGCTCCACATTGATGCCCATTCCGGTGATGTCAATGGTGAATTTATCCTCATAGGAGTTCTCTATCGTTGACGCCGGAATGTTGTCGTAGGTTACCCCTTCTAGTGTCATCTTGGAGTCGCCCTGTAAGTACAGCAGTGCTATGTTGGCAGTAAAGGCAACGATGTCTGCCAGGGGATAGGTAAAGCCGATGCCGATAGCCGGTCCGTATATTTTCTGCTTGAACTTGTGCCTTTCGAGCCGCAGCACATCGGTGCCGGAAGGATCCGCCGTCTGCCAGTCGGTTCCGGCGCTCTTGAGCTTGAATTCCGCCGGCTGATACTTGAAGCCGGCGAATACCTTGAAGGTCGGGGAGGTGTTGTAGCTCAGGGCCATGTCCAGATCCTGCCTCGAAACCTCGGCCGTGCCTATTTTGTAGTAATCATATTCAGTCTTATTTTCGGCGGCGATGTCGGTATAGTCCTTCTGATACTGGGCTCGAAGCGTGCCGAAGAGATACGAAACGCTGAAGTTGATGTTGTCCGTGAGACCGATGCCGAGGCTCGGGCCATATAACATTCCCCTGCCGGTCTCGATATTCTGCCATCCCGTTTCGGGAAAGTCATCGCCCACATCGACATAGAGCGGGTCCCAGGAGGCGTACCAGGCCTTCACGCCGATGAGTATGTCACCGGCAGCGAAAAGCGGCTGTGCCGCAACAATGAATGCGATAAGAGAAGAAAAGAGGTATTTTTTCATGATAAACTCCTCCCAAAAATAAAATGGGGTGAATAATGAGAATACGAGAGTTGAACTACAAAGGTACCGGTTGCTACCTGTAAATGGTATCTGTAGTATCATAGGGTAGTATTACAGGAATTTTTAATTTAGCAATATTATTGTATTTTTTTATCAAAAAAAATCACTTGCCAAGAAGTGGGGTAATGTGGTATGGTTTCCC
>CAZZCF010000244.1:0-4653 GCA_964652955.1 uncultured Leptospirales bacterium | reverse complement strand
ATGACGACAACTGCAATAATCGCGATGATAATACTTTTCCTTTTCATCAATAATCCTCCTTATATGTTGAATAAATTGAAAAAACAAAAAGCATCATGAATGCTCAGCCGGCATTATTCATTCGGAGATAGCCTTCTTATATATTTCAATGAGTATATTCTCCACAAATCGATTCTCCATTAATAAAGCATTTCCATGTTCCGTGCACTGTCCTGGCTCACTTCTTTGCCTGCTTCTCAACCCAGGTATCCGGCGTATCCTCCTTAACCTGGGATACCCTCTTTCCCCTCTCCTTCGCCATGGAGGAGATTCCCTGCTTCGACATAATCGAATAGAGGGGTGAAGCAAGTCCCGGGAAAGTGCTCCCTATCTTGCACAGAATTCCCCGGTGGCGCGGGATGGCAATCTCCAGCGGCCTCTTCTTCATCGCCTTCAGAAGCCCCTTCTCTATGTCCTTCACCGTGAGTATTTTCGGGGCCGAGAAGCCCACCGAGGCCGCCTTCTCATCGAACTTGAGCTGCGTGACGAGCTTCGGCGTATCGACCAGATCGGGAGCCACATAGGTGACGTGCACACCGTAGGGAATGAGCTCCCTCGAAACGGCGAGGCTGAATCCGCGGAGAGCGAACTTCGATGCACAGTAAAGGCTGGTGCCCGGCACCGGGGCAAGACCCGCAAGGGATCCCATATTGATGATATGCCCTGAACCCTGCTTGACCATCTGTACGGAAGCGAAGTGAGTTCCCAGAATGGCCCCCTTCGCGTTGATATCGATGTGCAGATCTATATGATTGAGCGGAAACTCGTGAACGAATCCCTGAATGGCGAATCCGGCTATATTCATGAGAATATCCAGCCTCCCCCACTTCTTAACCGCTTTATCTACAATCTTCTTCCACTGCTCCGCATCTCGGACGTCCAGCTTTTCGAGGAGCACCTGTGAGGAGTCCCATCCAAATTCCGAAGCACCTTTTTTGAGAGCCTCCTCGTTGATATCCGTGGCGATGATTCGATGTCCCATTCCGGCAAGCACGCCGGTCATGTGACGGGCGATGCCGCTTGCCGCGCCGGTGACGATAGTTATCGGTTGTTGACTCATACAAGACCTCCACATAATGATATCGATATTAATTTTGAGTACTCATTCTCATGCACTTCCGATGAGAATCAAAGGTAACAGGATTCATAGTCGTACACATGTAAATAAATCGTCACCATAAATCACTTGAAACTGCAATCCGTATCTATTTTCTTGTACCATGCCACCTTTTTAAAAGAGAAAACCCCAGTCAGCATTGCACAGCATTCCTCCGGTGATATCCACGGATGCCCCGTTTATATAGGTTGCCCTGTCAGAGCTCAGGAAGAGGATGCAATTCGCTATATCCTCCGGTTTCCCGATTCGGCCTGCAGGTATTCTCGTCAAGGCGCGTTCATATATCGCCTTGACGGTCGCTTCATCGGCACCTGCCCTGCTGTAAATCGGAGTATCTATCCAGCCCGGAAGAACGGTATTTGCCCTGATACCGGGAAGATCTCTGACAAGATGCTGTGTGAACTTGAGCAGTGCCGCCTTGCTCGTCGAATAGAGAAAGTGGTTCTGTGTGTGTTCCACTCGACCAGCGGTAGAAGACACATTGAGGATAGACGGATTCTTGGACTTGCGGAGAAGCGGAACGAAGTGTTTTACCAGCAACATCGGACCCTTGAGATTCACATCATAATGCATGTAAAAATCGGACTCCTGCATAGTCTCAATCCCCACAAGATTGCCTGATCCTGCATTGTTAACCAGCACGTCGAGCTTCTTGTGCTCGCTTTCGACAAAAGCGGCAAGCTGACCTATCTGCTCCTCCTCTGTGATATCGCATAATCGGGGAATAAATTTTAAACCGAGCGTTTTCCCCGCCTGCTCTAGATTTTTCCCGTCGATATCAACTCCAATCACGGTTGCTTTCTCCTCAATAAAAAGCCTCGCCGACGCGAGCCCGATACCCGAAGCCGCCCCGGTAATTAAAACCACATAATCTTTGAACATTTTAAACCTCCTGTTTGTATATAAAAATTCATCCGTTCCATAAATGAATGAATAGTCATTCATTTAAATCAATTAAAAAAATCAACTCAACGCTTTAATACAGATATCTGCAATCTTCTCCACATCATCGCTTGCTATCTCACGCTGCCAGAAGAAGTTTCGCATCCTCGTATCGAGAAATTTCAGAGGCACTCCGATCATCACACTGAAAACCTCCTCGGGATCACGCTTATTACTTATCTCGCCGGTTGATAGACCCTTTTTCAATACTTTCTTTGATATTTCTACAATTCTCTCGATAGGATGTATAGGTAGTGAGAATGAATAATCGTAAATAAGCATGTGGCAGAATCTGAAAAGATTCGGATCGGATATTGAAGCTGTGTAAAGAAAATCGATGTATTCAATAAAAAAATCTCTGATAGCTCCAACTCTTTCCAGAATATTATCCATCTCACCGTGAAGTATTTCTATATTCGAACGGTATAAATCCTGAACAAGCTCCATTTTGCTTTTATAGTGCCTGTAGAGATACCCGTCGGATACCCCGGCCATTCGGGCAATCTCCGAGATGGTCGCCCCTCCATACCCCTTCTCGACGATGAGCTTCATCGCAGCCACTTTAACCCTGTCAATTTTTGATGTATCTACTTCTCGTGCCATTGAAACAAATAAATGAATGAATATTTATTCATTAATAACTGGCAAAAATATGTCAAGGACTTTGTAAATTATTCGGAAAATTTTCCCCAATAGTATTACGGCAGAATCTTTTCAGCATAAGCCCGCGGGGGCATTTCGAAATTCAGGTGCCTGCTTCACCCGGACGGCAATCGGTGGCGGCCACGAACACCGCCGGAGCCGCAATCTCACGAGATGAAATCTGCAGCGGAAGGAGCGGGGATTTCGAAAGTCCCCGCATAGTGCGTATATTTCAGTGGAATTCATTTGAATACTACATCTTTGAGATAAGCTAATCGCAATCGACCGGCGTCCCACACCGGTTACAGCGTTTTGCCCCTCTGAAGAGGACATTCCGGCACTCGGGACAGATATATCGTGCTTCCTCATCTGCAACCCATTTCTCCGTTCCCCACTTCCGCCAGTACGGAATCGCCCGCAGAATGACCCTCTTACCCACCGGCATCGGGAACTGCTTGATGAGCTGACAGGGAAAATCATCACACTGATGGCAGCCCTGATATCCCTTACTCTGAACGCACTCCTTGATGGAACACATTCTGCAGAAGAGAAAGGGATTCTCGGAGAGGCACCCCTCGCAGTGTATGTCGTCCACCGAGAGGTTTTCACTTCCCGGCACCCTGCCCTTGTAGACACCGACAAGCCGCTCCTTGAACTTCACGTTATCATCCCGTGTCGCATAATAGACCGCGCAGACGCCGCAGTAGAGCCCGCAGGGAGCCAGAAAGTTGCGATTGATTTCCATCGGGTCACCCCCTTGAGAAGAGATAGTGCATATGCGAGCCTATGTGCGGCAATGCAAAAATCAAGGAAAAAGCTGCCCTCCAACCGGGGTATTTCGAAAAATTATTGATTTTTCCGGGCGGGGCGCACTTCTTATAATCACCGCCGATCAGGAAGCTCTTATTGCTGAAGGACGTTTGCGCAAAAATATTCACTCTTTCGGAAGAATTGTGTTATCACGGCACCGTATAAATCAGGAGGGGGCCATGAGAAAAGTGCTCACAGTTATTGCAATAGCATCTGTTATCACCGTCGCGACGCGAGGAGTGGCAGATTCACCGGTGACCTCAACTCCCTTTCATCAGGCATACCTCGATATCGAGATCGTCAGAGAGGCAAAGGCATCAGGAGTTCTTACCGAGAAGATATTCGACTATCTCTCCTCGCCGATGAATCCGGTTGACGTGAAAGCTGCCATCATCAACGCCCTGGGGTGGAAATTCGAGGGGAAATCCAATTGCCGGACCTTCTACGAACTCCTCTCACGGAAACGGGATGTATCACTCCAGACGCTCGTCGATCATACCGAGCTGCTCGGCTCTGATGAGCTCTTCTGCCTCGGCTATCTGCAGCTCATGGACGACTATTTCCATCCCATGAAAGCCATACCGATGCTTGAGCTGGCATATCAGAAACAGCCGAAGAGCTTCACCGTCTCGATCGTTTTCGCCCTGGCACGGGCACAACTGATGATGAATTCAAACTGGTGTCAGGTATGGAAAATCACCGAGGAGGTGCTCCAGGACAGGAGACTGAACGAGGATCTGCGCCCCGCGGCGAAAAAGATTATTGTCGATTATATGATTCTCTATAAAAGCGAGTGTGATTGATAGAGGCGGCATCACTGCACATTGATGCAACCCTCCACCTTTCCTGAAGAGCGGCTCACGCTCCCCGTTATTGAGGTGCACTCCGGAAAACAGGATGGTGCCCTTCCGGTTACGCCTCTTTATGGAGAGGGATCATCACCGCTGTTATCGCAGGTGCTTCATCCGCTGCTGTACTTCTGCTCATCGTTTATCTCAACTATTTCGATGTGGAAATGAAGCGTCTCCCCGGCGAGCGGATGATTGAATTTGATGATGACCTCACTCTCCCCCACCTCTTCTATCAAACCGGGAACCGTCGCA
>CAZZCF010000243.1:0-4670 GCA_964652955.1 uncultured Leptospirales bacterium | reverse complement strand
ATGATAAACTATCGGAAAACGAGCTTGCCTTTCAAATAGCAGAAATTCTTAAAACACCAAAATCGTTAAATGCAATTGCTCTGGAATTAAAGGAAAGGGTAGGCAGAGAGGTTCCGGAGGAGGAAATACTCCTCTGGCTGGCATTGGGAGCACTATCGCTTAAAAATGAGCGCCCGCTTCTGCGACCGGTTATTCACTGTTTTATCAAGGGGGTGAGCGGCGGTATTGTTACCTTCCTCGAAGGGGAGAGGCGTCCACGTCTCTGGCTTTCTGCGGAGGATATTCCGGAAGAGGAAGAGGGATTGTACAAACTACCCGTTTTGACCTGCAGGACATGCGGTCAGCACTATTTCATACACCATGTTAATGACTTCGAGTACACGGGAAATGTTCCCGGAGGCGGGATTTTTATCGATGGGAGGACGCACTGGGAGCCTCTCGAGGAGCAGCTCGGCGGAAACAGGGTAGTTTTGTTCGATCGATTGATAACCGAAAAAGGGGGAGAGGAAGCGGAGGGTGAAGATACCGAAACCGCTTATTCGGGATATGTTTCTCTTTTTATGTGCAGATATTGCGGTTCACTTCATCTCGATGACGTAATGAGATGCGACCATTGCGGTAAAACAGTGAATATGGTCGTTCTCTATGTCGTTCAACCGAGAGAGAATCAACCCGGTTTCCTCTCTATGTGTGTTTCATGCAGAACTGTCGGTCGTGATATGTTCGGTAACTTCAGGGAACCGGCAAAATCGGTGCGCGCATTTACCGTTTCTGATGTCCATGTCATCGCGCAGAGCATGATTCATCACGCCCAGCGTAAGAGACTGCTTGTGTTTGCAGATAACCGCCAGGATGCCGCGTTCCAAGCAGGCTGGATGCAGGATCATGCGAGAAGGTACCGGTTGCGTTCCCTTATGTATCAGCGAATCAGGGAAGCTCCTGTTTCAATCGGTGATCTGACCGCATGGCTTGACGAATATCTCGATAATGATGATGACCTCTCACGGGCGCTGATTCCCGAGGTATGGCAGGTCGCACGAAAGGAGTCCGCCGGAGAAGCACATGCAGGAGAGAGAAAAAAGTATATCAGGATACAGATTCTCCGGGAGCTGACGATGGGAGCGAGACAGAGAATTGGTCTCGAGCCCTGGGGAAGAATGAGAATAGATTATCAGGGATTGAGCAATGATAACCCTTTTATAATAAAATGGGCGGAGCAAATTGATGTTCAGCCATCGGAACTTATGGAGGGGATTGCATCGCTTCTCGATATTTCACGCAGATCACGAATATTACTGGATAGAGAATATCAATTATATTCAAAATTCTGGAATGATGGAGATAGAGAAATTCAGCGCGGATATTTTATTAAAATACCCGGAGGCCCAAAAGGACTGAAGTTAAGAAGAGAATCAAATGATAATGAGAATTATGTAAAGCAGTTGATAAGCACGCGAGGCCAGACGCGGGAAAGACACTTCGTTTTGAGATGGGGTATTTCAAGGGATGATATAGAGACGTTCTTTGAGGAACTCTGGCATTATTTATGTGAAGAAGTGAAAATACTGGTACCGGCAACACTGACCAACGCACGAAACCGGCCGCTTCCCGGGTGTACAGAGGTTGTTCAGGTTGATGCCGATAAAATAGTTCTGAGTGAGCATAGAGGAGTGTATCGCTGTGACACCTGCAGGGCTCCGCATGTACGGAGTACGCCGCAAATGGCATGCACCTCATTTCGATGCTCCGGAATCCTGAAATACGAAGAGGAGAATCCGGATGACTATGATCTGAAGGTGCTCGATCAGGATTTTTCAATGATACGGCCGAGAGAGCACTCGGCTCAGATTCAATCATCCGAGCGGGAAACAATAGAGAGAATATTCAAAGGTGATTCTGAGCTCATTAACACGCTGGTGTGCACGCCGACCCTTGAGTTGGGAGTGAACATCGGAACGCTTGATGCAATTCTGATGCGAAATGTCCCTCCGCTGCCTGCAAATTACTGGCAGCGAGCCGGCAGGGCTGGCAGGGTGCACCGGATGGCGGTGAATGTTACCTACGCGCGGCCCGCAAGCCATGACAGAGCATATTTTTCCGATCCGGTGAAGATGCTTGAAGGCGTTATCGAGCCTCCGCATTTCAACCTGTTAAATGATCTGATGATTCGAAAGCACGTGCATGCAGCCGTATTGACCATGCTTTTCCATATGGGTAATGAAAGGAGTACTCTCTCGGAAATGGATCGTAACGAGCTGAATGAGATACTGAGTGCATGTTTTCCGACTGAGATAAAGCATTATTTGTTCGATGAGAATGGTAATGTAAGACAAAATGTTTTCGATGTCAGCATGCTGAACACAATTCTTGTGAAGAACTTTGATCAACTATTTGAATATGTCCAAACCGTTTTCACCAATGCCTGGCCAGAAGCGGATTCTGATGTTGTACAACCGGAGATATTGGAGCAGTACATTTTTGAAATGAGCAGTCAATTACAGGAGGTCATCGGAAGACTTGACAAGCGGCTCAAATGGGCAATGGGACAAATTACCCGACTTAACCGCATCCGAGAAGAGCAGGGAGCGCTCAGTAGAGAAGATGAGCCATTGTACAACAGATGTTATAGGCTCATAAAGAAAATGAAGGGCGAGCTGACAAGGACACGGAGACAGATTGAAGGCTATGACGATACGTATACCTATGCGGCACTGGCAGCGGAAAGCTTTCTGCCGGGTTATGGCCTTGAGACCGGTGCTGTTATTGGTACTCATATGGCTCCCCTTCACAGCACTACCCTTGTCGATTGGGACCTCAGACGGGGGAACGCCATTGCACTACGGGAATATATTCCCGGAAATCTCATTTACGCGAACGGACACAAGTTTATACCAAAGCATTATCATCTGGAGCCGGAGGAGCAGGAAACAAACTTTATCGTTGATATCAATAATGAGGCGGTTGCTGAAACAGGCATACATAACGACAGAAGCGTTTCTTCGCTTGCTGCCATGAGCATAAAAGCAGTTCCGATTTGCGATGTCGATCTTCCCCATCGATCCCAGATATTTGATGAAGAGGACTACCGCTTCCAGCTTCCCGTAACGGTATACGGTTATGAGCAGCCGCGTCATTCGGGAGGTAAGGCATATCAATGGGGAGATAAATTAATCACTTTTCGAAAGGGAGTTTACATGCGCTTGGTAAACATTGGCCCTGCAAGCAGGGTTAGGAACGGGACACTGGGTTATCCAGTCTGCCTGGCCTGTGGCCAGAGCGAATCGCCACTGGCTTCAGAGCGTGCAATTGAAGTATTTGGAGAGGGTCATCTTCAAAGGTGCGGCGTTCGAGTTGAAAACATCGGTTTCTACGCTGATATAATTGCAGATGCGATAACTCTTCAGGATTGCGAAGACAGATTTGCAGCGTATAGCATAATGGAAACGATACGAAAGGGAGCTTCTCATATTCTCGATATGGAAATAGACGACCTGCAGCTGCTGGCAGTCGGTAAAATAGGTGAAGAAAAGTTGGATATGATCCTGTATGATCCCATGCCCGGTGGTTCCGGACTGCTCGAGCAGATGCTATCACGATGGGATGAAGTAGTTCAAGCGTCTCTCGAGATGGTGGAAAATTGCGCTTCCCGATGTGAAACGGCATGCATTGACTGTCTCTTTTATTTCAGAAACGTTTATTATCAACGTTATCTTAACAGGCACATTGCCATTGAGAACCTGAAGGAAATGGGATATGAATTGCTATTCTCGCATGATATTCCTCCACGGTTGCCTGAGAGGGAACAGGAAGATATGACGGTGAATGTGGCAGAGAGCTCACTCAAAGCAATGCTCGAGAGGGCCGGCTTCAGCAATTTTATAACCCAGCACGAAATAAACTTAGGAAGGCCTATAGGCTTGACATACCCTGATTTCTTCTTTGAGGACCCTTCCGGAAGAACGGAAGGAGTCGTTATATATCTTGATGGAATGAGTAAACACATTCATGGAAATACACAGACTCAGAGGAAGGACAGGGAGATACGAAACGAGTTACGTTCGAGGATGTTTGAGGTTATTGAGATACCATTCGGTGAATTAACGGATTCTAATGCAATGAGAAATCACTTCTATCGGATGGGCAGGCTTCTTTTGGGAAGGGATGATGCTGAAAAGATAAGGAATGATATGGGGTGGTTTGGTAAGGAATAAAGTTGCTTTTCTATATTATAATACTGGTTTGAATAAGAAATGGCAAGAGGAAGACGAAATATTTTAGTTGGCCAAACAGGTGAATATCTTGTTGCTGCAGAATTATCTCGTAGAGGTTTAATTGCAACTACTTTCACAGGCAACGTGCCTCATTATGACATAGTAGCATCGGATGAAAAAGGTAGACATGTTTCAGTACAAGTGAAAACTACCCGTGGTAGTACTTGGCAATTCGCAGATGTTTCAAAATTTTGTGATATAAATTTTCGTGGAAAAAGACAAATTGTTGGTGCTGGAAAACCATGTCAAGTTAAGGATTTAATTTGTGTTATGGTTAAATTGGATGTTTATGGTGAAGATGAGTTTTACATATTACCATGGTTGACACTGCGTGATTTGCTAATCGAAGTTCATAAGGATATGCTTTCAAAACATAATGGAATAAGACCAAGGAAATGG
>CAZZCF010000242.1:0-4811 GCA_964652955.1 uncultured Leptospirales bacterium | reverse complement strand
ATTTGATATTCATCCAAATGGTGTACTATTTCGAGTAGGCGTTCCGTCTGTATATGGCTCTCTATTTCTGATGCAAGAGGAGATTTCTTTGACCAGAGCGAAACAGCGACATGAAAAAGTTGTCAGTGATATTCTTATCGGAATATTTACCGGTCAACTCACCGCCGGTAAAAAGCTCCCCACGGAGAAGGAGCTTTCTGAAGAGATGAAGGTTGATCGGACAACGCTCCGGGTTGCACTGAAACAGCTGGAGGCGATGCATCTTCTGGAAATTCGGCAGGGTGATGGCATCTATGTAAAGGACTACATGAAGCATGCCGGTATGGATTTTCTCAGAACTCTTATGCTGTCTCAGGAGGAAGTTAACGCTCAACTGATTATTGATCAGTATCTATTCGATGAGCTGTGGGAATTCTGGATGATATTCTTACCGGAGATAATCAAAATGGCAGCAAGGAAGTCTTCGCCGAGAGATTTAAAAACGCTGATGGCTATGGTGGAGCAGGAGAGGGAACATATTGGCAATCTGGATCAAGTCGTAGAGATAGAGCTTTCGCAGCAGGATTTCATTGCCCAATTAACAAACAACATCGTTATTATCCTTCTTTTCAATTCATCCCGCCCTATTCGTAAAAAGATGCTTGAGATAATTTTCAATGCTATTTCCAGGGAAGAACTGCAACAGCACCTTGAGACGAAAACTGTTCTGCTCCGTGATTATTACAGCGGCGTATCTCAATATGATCCTGATGTTTTTGATAAATACCGACAGATAATTTCTGGATACAGGGACAGGATCATACAATCGTTCATCCAAAATGACGCTGACGAGAGTGGTTGATGGTAGCCCAGGATCTGTTTTCAGGAACTGTTCTTGCGCGACCACATATCGTTCTAATCGGAGTTGACAATTCGGTCTCTTCGTGATGTAAAAGAAAAATTACAAAGAAAAATAATACATAATGATAGGGGGAAGTTATGCGAAGAAGTTTTTTCAAAGGACTGATTATCGTAATTGGACTGTCCTTAATATCATTCTGTTCGGATATAAAAGCGCCGCCGGGGGATCAGTATCAGCAGGTTCTCGATGCGTATGTCGAAGCATTCAGTTCAAGGGATAGGCACGCCCTGGTCGAGGTTCATCATGCCAGCTGTTTTTATGTCGATCCTGAAGGTACGGTGGAGGTCTATGATGAGGATAATCCATTGAAGCCGGTTTTCCTGTCTGAAGATATTAAAGATATTAACTGGAGTCGAGCCAACTGGGAAGGCCGGAAAGTAGTGGAGAGATCTCGTGACAAGGTACACGTGATTGCGCGATTGGCCCTTTATGATAATAAAGGGGTAAAACTGGCAAGCTATGACGGTATATATATTTTGGTATGGCATGAAAGGAGATGGGGCATTTACGGCTATTCCCTCTTTAAACCTGAAGTAAATGAAAAAAAAGCATTGATGGCACGATCCGAATATTTCATGGATAAAAGACCGGGTCAAATGAAGGCTATCCTCAAAGTCCTCGATGATTATCTGAAATCCTTCAACGCCAGTGACAAGGAGGGACATCTCGACACCCATCACTTTCCCCATTTCCGATTGTCCGAAAAAAAGCTGAGCCTCTACAGTCGCGGTAACCACTATGTGACGATACCCCTTTTCTTTTCCCTGTTCAAGGCTCTGTCAGGCTTTAAATGGCATCATTCGAGATGGGATCATCTCAAAGCAGTACAGGCCTCCGATAAAAAGGTGCATATGATTACACGCATTTCGAGGCTGACAGGTGACAACGAGGTCTATAATTCTTCTGACTCCCTTTATATCATGAGCATTAAGAATGGCAAATGGGGCATACGGGGTCGTTCCAGCTTTGCCTCTTTTTGAATGAAAATTTTATTCCTCTTTACATGAGTATATAGTATGAAAAAGAAAAAGCACACCATCTGCCTGGTCGGATGCGGCATGATCGGCCATGTGCATGCCGGGGAGTACATGAAACACGCCGACAGGGTCGATCTCTACATCTGCGACCGTGACGAAGCGCTCTGCCGCAGGATGGCGGATAAATACAGCGCCGCCGGCATCATTCCGCGCTTTGACGCGGTTCTCTCGGACGGAAGAATCGAAGCCGTCGATATATGTCTCCCCCATCATCTCCACTCCGAGACGGCGATGAAAGCCCTTGATGCCGGCAAGCACGTCTTCATCGAAAAGCCACTCGCCAACTCGCTGGAGGAAGCCGATGCCATGATCGAAAAAGCACGATCTACAGGGCTGACCCTTGCGGTGCTGGAAAACTTCCGCTATGAGCCGGCAGTCGACCGCGCCGTCGAGCTGATGGCGCGCGGAGTGATCGGCGAGCCCTTCATGATAACGATTCACGAGGTGTCGTACGCGATAGAGATGACCTCGCGCATGAAGACCTACGAGTGGCGGATGAAGTCGTCGACCGGCGGCGGGGGGATACTCTTCGACCGGGGCGTGCATCTCATGGCAATGGCGAACAGGCTGGGCGGGCCGGTCAGGAGCGTCTACGCCGTGACCCGCTGTCCCGATCGGAAATGGGACGTCGACGAGACATCCGTGGTGACGCTTGTTCACGAAAACGGCATCGTGACGAATATCATATTGAGCTGGAACGTCCGCACGCCCCCGGAGATGCCGCTGATGGCCGTCTACGGAAACGGGGGGAGCATCGTCGAGGTGCCCGAGAAGCGGCTGCCGGGCCATCTTCAGTTCGAGATCGGGGAGATCAGGGTGTTCAGCGAGATCGATAAAGAGTATTATGTCGGAGTCGACCGGGAGATCATAAAGGGAGTTCAGGAGTACATGAAGAGCCTGGGCGACGACGACATACCGGACGAATCGGTGGAGAAATCCTTCGCAACCGGTGTCTCAATCGATATTGTCAACGGGTACGCGGGATACAATGTCTACAACGAGGCGATTAAGGATTTTCTCGAATGCCTCGAGGCGGGCAGGGCGCCCCGGGTGGGCGGCGCCGAGGCGCGCTCGGACATCGAGCTGGTCTTCGCGGCCTACGAATCCGCGAGAACGGGACTGCCCGTCGAGATTTGATGCCGGTTCCTGAAAGGATTGAAGGAACAGAAGAGATGCCTGGCGCGCTGATGCTTTGAATTTAGCGGAGTGTTTTGTGAAGAAAGCATATATTGTTTTTATCCTCTTTATTATGATCATGTCCTGCTCTTCAACCGAAAAAACCGCTTCGCGTATAGTAACAAAAGTGTATATATCTGCGGATGGGAATAGCATTCTTCTTGATACGCCGGATACGCAGGGAGAGGTTTTATTTGAAGAGAGGGGATCGGTGTTTCAGATTATTGAAACGACCGGGGATAATCAATGGATTATTGTAATTCAGATGGCCGCAGAAGCTTCCGGGGAAAGAGTTGAGACGGTGTATGTACTGTTCAATACCTATCTTAAAAGGAAAATCAATCCGGAACTTTATGAGGGAGACACATTGCTCGGTTTTGAGTATACCCCTGAGGGCGTTTTTGTGATTACCGGTGACGACAGGAGGATCAGCTTAAAAGTGCTCGAATGAAAAAATTTCACTTTCTCCCTTTGACATAAATGTACTCTATCATGCCGGTTTTATACAGAACACCGAGCAGGAAAGATATAAATGACAATCCCCAGGTCGTCCACCATCCCCTCTGGGAGAGACGAATAAAAAATGTTTTTAAACTCAGAGCGTTTAATGCATATCCGGGAAATACTTTATGAAAGAATACAAGCTTTAATCCCGCCCTTTCCATTTGCATTTTATAGGTATCCTCATTGACTATGTTCTCCTCGGGGATAACCCAGTTCTTGACGCATGAGCTCAAAATCCTCTTTTTGATACTTCCCGCCGTGTTATATTTTTCCCCGAGAATTATATCTGTCATGAGGAGCTCTCCGTCTTTCTGCAGAATCTTGCTTGCGATGGAGAAGAATTCCTCTCTGGTCCTGAAATGAGCCGGACCTTCAATGGCAAAGATGTTGGAAAAACTGTTCTCCGGATATTCCATTGCGCAGGCATCACCGTGATGGAATTTTATCCATTTGTCGAGATGGAGGTCATGAGCTTTCTTATTTGAGTATTCAACATGCTTTCTTGTAATGTCTACTCCTTCTATCAGTTCCGGCTTAAATATATCGTAATAGACGAATGTTTCTGCTCCGTATCCGCACGCTACATTGAGAATCTTTGTGGCCTTCTCGATCTTGCTGTTTTGTATGAAAAATGTGAGCAGGTTTTTTGCAGCCTGCAAATATGTTTTTGTTCCCTTTTCCCAGTATCCGAAGGAAAGGAATTCCTTTGTCTGCTGAAGAATTGTATCGTATCGATCGCTGATGATGCTCGGACCATGGGAGTAAAAATATTCAACCATGCTTTCATGACTGTTCATATATTCCTCTCTTGACAAAACAATTAATAATTGAACAGAAAGCAGATCGCGATACGGTATTAATATATATTTAATGCCGGCAGCACAGTATATTGTAACGTCATATAACACAGTAAGAACAGATCTGCTCTGCTTTCTATATAAAGACGCATTACATAAGCTTCTGGTTGCAAAAAAATAAATTTTAAGCCGGCTGTATGCCTAAGATGAACCCCGGATTCAGCGGAACAGAATAACGCACCCGGCATTCGGGGCAAGCTTAATTCCCGATTCCATAATCCCGCACCCTTTATGTGTGCTGTAAATCATCTCTCCCGTCTTTGTGTTCCATTCGGCTTGCTGCGGCTTTCCGCTGAAATTAATGGCAACGACAGCCTTCTCGTCTTCACATGCTCG
>CAZZCF010000241.1:0-4961 GCA_964652955.1 uncultured Leptospirales bacterium | reverse complement strand
TGCCCAAGGTTCAATTATCGCTAATACTGGAGAGCCTGTAGAGAATATTCATCCCCCGGGTACCGGTGGTTGTGATCAGTGCATCAATTTTTTCTTTCTGTGTTCCCGAGAGAATTATTGTTCTGTAATTATCGAGAACACTTTCATCACCGAGTTCGCCAAACTTAAGCGTCGCAATTGTTCTAACTTTTGGATCCCGATCATGAACGAGTTCCTTCATCTGTGATAATACCGCTTCATCTCTGTTACGGGAGAGTGCAAAAAAAGCTTTGAGTCTTATTTGAGGTTTTCGATGTTTCAGGAGTTTGATCAAACCGTTGATATTGTTTTCACTGCTCAGCTTATCAATGTTCGGTCCGAATATCCCCATGGCTACCCATTACGATACTATCTCACGCTGACGTTGAGGAAGAACGAAACAAAAACACTCTGGACAACACGCTCGTTGAGGCACAATTGGCACTGACGGGTAGTATCAATAAATGAGTACCCGCTCTGAAAGTCAATAAAATATTCTGTGACCAGGAGATTGGAGGGCCGTCAGAACTATGCCCTTACCCTGAAATCGCCCACCCGTTTAATGAGGCCTTCACTCTCAATCTTATTAATAAGAGGGATGATATACTTCCTCGAGAGGCTTGTTACCTCTTTTGCTTCAGGGATTGTGATTGTATCCTTTTCATTAAAGAGATTCATTACGCGGGACTTGAGATCTTCATAGGTTTCGCTGTGATAAACAATATTGCCATCGAGACTCACAATAAATCCAAGTTTTATTAACTCTCCTATCTTTCTCTTAAGCGCATCCTCCACCTTGTTCAACTCTATCCCGTTTCCACCAGACTTATAAACCCGTTCCAGGAGATCCTTCTTCTCATCTGAGAGGGCATCCACCGTCACCGCATCACCTGCAAAATAACGATTGTCCTTCTCAATAATTTGATTTTCCCTTACAACATCCTGAATCAGCACTTTACAGATTTCAACGTCCAATCTACAATTATCGGCTATTTCCTTGATATTTAATCCAATGCTCTTAAAAATCGCACCGACCATACCCTCTTTTGCCTCTACAAAAAAAGCATTATCCAGGAGATAGTCACCAACACGGACAATTGATTTCTTTTGCAGCAACGTCTCAACAGATCGCAATACAATCTTTTCACTTTGAGAGAATTGCTCCAGCAATTGAGAAAGTGACTGTTTCCGTTTCATCTTAACGGTAAATTCGATAATCTCATCAGCGTTATAGTGTTGCAGCTCTCCCAGGTATTCCATCAGTTTTCGTTTTCCGACCTTTTCATAGCGCGGCATGATAACCGTACCACCACCCAGCACCCGGTAACTACCGGGGAGTGTTATAATAAAGGGCTCCATCGGATAGAAAAACCACTCTCTCTCAAACCTGACTCGTGCGGGGAAGGACCGCTCGATTGAGTGACGCTCATCAACCAGGATCATTTTCCCTTTCAATTGGGACGTACCAACAAGAACATCAATCCCCAGATTGTTTTTTATTCCTTTTTCCTCATCAGTAACTGTAACCTGAGCAAGGATATCATTTGACTCCGTAAAAAAATTCTTCCTTACAATAATAGAACCCCTCTTGATCTCTTCTGTCGTAACACCTGCAAGATTCAAGGCAGTTCGCTGAGATGGCGTTCCCTCAACCATTTTTTGATAGTGGCTCTCAATCTTTTTTATCCTGCATTCCCTCTTCTGGGGAAGAATAAAAACCGTCTCATCCTCATGGAAACGTCCATTCTTGAGAGTGCCAGTGATAATGGTCCCATATCCCTTTGAGGAAAAAACGCGATCAACAAACAGATATGGCTTCTCGGTTTCTGCTGCTTTTGAGAGTTTCCTGAGATTCTTCAGGATAACCTCTCTGAGATCATCAACTCCCTTTCCGTTTTTCGCCGAAACCTGGACGATATCAGCATCCGCAAATCGGGTATTCTTGAGCCGTTCCTCAACCTCCATGACAGCGAGATCAATCATTTCGCTATCAGCAAGATCAATCTTATTCAGGACAACAATTATTCGCTCGATTCCTAAAAGCTCCAATACCCGAAAATGATCTTCTGTTTGCGGCATCCAACCATCATCAACTGCAATAACCAGAAGACCGAGATCCACACCCCACGCACCAACGACCATATTCCGGATAAACCGCTCATGCCCCGGCACATCAATGATACTCACCGTACCGAATCGGGGATAATCAATATTTGCAAAACCGATGTCAATGGTCATCTCTCTCTCTTTCTCTTCAGGCAGTCTGTCGCAGTCAATTCCGGTTAAAGCCTCTATGAGAGTTGTCTTGCCATGGTCAATATGACCCGAAGTTCCAACAATAAACATAAATTGTCTCCCGCTATCGTATAGCCATTAACACCTTTGTATCCACATCTCACGAAACATCGTTACTTTAAGGATAATCCTTCTTTGTGTTTTCCCGGAATAATCATTCTCTCTTTACGTCTTCAGCACCGTCTGTATCGATCGTACAAGGTCCTCAATATCGCGGTCAAAAACAGTCCTGAAGTCAAGCGTATATCTATCATTGAGGATATAACCAACAATCGGTACTTCAGCCGTTATGAGCAGACGGTGAATTTCATCTGCTGAAAGGTTTTGTATTACAATCTGAATTCCAAAACTATCTATCTCCACTCCGGGGAGCGATCCTCCTCCGAAGGTACTCTTTACCGGTACCACTGCAACAACATCCTTGATCGGTGTCCCGTCAACTCTCCTCAGAAACTTTCGAACTCGTTTCCGTATCACTTCCTTCGACTGCATAATGATATTCCATACTGAGATATCTCCGCTCTTCTCATTGACGTAATGAAGCAGTGTCTCCTGCAGCAAGAAATAGGTTATCTTATCAACGCGAATCATTCTCATAAGGGGATTCTTTCTCAATCGCTGAATATACTCTCTTCTCCCTAAAACGATCCCCGCCTGGCAGCCACCCAGGAGCTTATCTCCACTGAAACAGACGAGATCGGGTCCCTGCGTAAGCTCAAAGGTTATCGTTGGCTCAAAGGGCTTCGGGAGACACTCACCGGTTACGAGATTACCACTTCCGAGGTCCCGAACGAGCATAATACCGGGTTTCAGGAGATCTGACAATTCCTTCAATGTGGGTCTT
This sequence comes from uncultured Leptospirales bacterium, assembly GCA_964652955.1. GTDB lineage: Bacteria > Spirochaetota > UBA4802 > UBA4802 > JAKQUI01 > CAZZCF01. The sequence goes on along the minus strand of CAZZCF010000241.1, from coordinate 1,804 downwards.
TTCGTAAATCCGTACATCCTGAAATTGGACTGATGCGCAGAGAGGATCATCGCGGTATTTTCATTTATCGCCTGCCTGACATCATCAAGCTCCGTGATGTTGGTCGTTCCCACCTCAACAAGCTTTGCACCCGTCTGTTGCATGATATCAGGTATTCTGAACCCACCGCCGATTTGAATCAGCTCACCACGCGAAACGATAACCTCCCTGCCACGAGCAAATTCGTTGAGGATGAGAAAAACACATGAGGCGTTGTTATTGACGATAAGGGCATCCTCGGCAGCGGTGAGGTTGCAGAGGAGCTCTTCAGCAAAACCACCCCGCTTGCCCCTCATTCGCATTGCAAGAAATAACTCGAGATTGCAGTAACCGGCAAGTGAATCCGTGAGCCGCTGCAATATCTCATGGGATATCGGAGATCTCCCGAGATTAGTATGAATAATGACTCCCGTTCCATTGATTACTCTTTGCAGTTTCTCAAGCCGCTTTCTCTCACAGTGCGTAACAATCGATTCAATAAGATCCTCAACTGCAAGTTCAGGGTTCGCATCGAGTTCTTCACGAAAGCTCTCAATCTCTTTGCGCACGACATTCACAACAATAGATCGACCGATGACAGGAATGAAATGAGAAACCGCATCAAGGCTGAGAATCTTCTCAACCTGAGGTATGTTTCTTAATGTATTCTCTTTCGAGCTCATCAATGAGTTTTTCTCCTCGGTAGATTTCCCCCCCTCATATACACTCTCTCATCATCAGCGCCAGAAGGATTATATCGGTTAATCTGCATGTCAGAATGCAAATGGAGAATTATATATAGTATTCCCCTGCCATCTCCGGTCTTAATATTTTTTCATCCGCATGAGCAAATCAAGCAACAGGCGGAAACTGAAAGCCTTTCATCTTAAACGACAAATACGCCGGCTTCCTTTAAAATCAAATCTCACCTCTCAACCGGCAAAAGATTTCGGTTTTCTCATTATGACGCTCGTTGCCTGCTTTTCATCTTATGCATAATAATTGAATTTTCCCTCAGCAGTCGTTCAACAGGGAATTGAAAATAACGAAGATTAGAGAAGTTCCCTTAGTAAATTCGGAAGGGGCAGGAATCGAACCTGCCGCCGCAATAAATTACAGCCTACGGTTTTGAAGACCGCGGAGGCCACCAGACCTCATCCTCTTCCATCGTTTAAAAGCCGAATGATTAAAGTGAAAAGTGCTTCCAGTATACACTATTGAATTAAATATAGCATAAGTCTGTGTCAATTACTTTATTATCGACATGTTTCTTAAACCGATTTGCTTTGAGATCCTCTTGAAAACTGTATGCTACCACCCAAATAACATAAACGTAATTCAATAATATGTTATTCTATGAAATTCACCAAAAATATTGACTATGCACATAACCGGTTGTATTATTATACATTCTGAAAATCTGGTTCACGATTAACAGAACTTTACGAAAGGGAATACCACCGGTTGGAATTTTCAGTTTAAAAAATTAGATACCATATCATAAATTGCTATTGAAAAAATGAACTCATCAGGAAGAGAAAGTGTGAACGATAACAACGCTGAAATAATTCGCTTGAAATACAAATACCGAAAACTCATTATTCAAGGGAAAATTAGAATTAATCGAAACGAGGCGGTAAAGCTCATCGGTCCAGATTCCGCCTATCATCTCTATTTTACCGTCAATAGCAAAAATTCGGAAAAGAAATCATCTCAATCCTAACACCCTTCAAAGCACGAACCTGTTTTTTGAAATCTCTCCATTCTGAAAATCTCTTGAAGAATA
>CAZZCF010000240.1:0-5010 GCA_964652955.1 uncultured Leptospirales bacterium | reverse complement strand
ATTAATTGATAAATGCAAGTTAAGGAAATTCTGCAAAATATGGAGATATTTTGGCCATTTATACGAGAGTAGTGAATATTTTGTTGATTTAGTTGATTTCGCGCAGTTCTTTCAAAAAAGGAGCCGCTATATAATCATATCATCAAGAACGCTTCTCACCTCGTCGGCTTCGAGCCTTTCCACGGTATCGACGAATTCCTTCCACTGAAGGGCTTCCTCTTCCAGCAGCACCTTGATTTTCCCCGACGCAATCTCCTCCTTGAGCTCCTCAAGCTCATCGATGCCGGTGCTGAGGAGGAATCGGGCGTTCTCCTCTTCGCCCTTCGTGCAGAATTCGTAGGCCCGGTAGAGGAGGGCGAAGAAAGCCTGCGCCCGCGCGAGCCCGCCGGCGAAGATGCCGGGGAAGGGATCGATATCGTCCTTCACCCCCATAAGGGAGACCAGATGCTCGAAGATGATAAGCCGGTACATATCGCCCAGGAGCCTCGTTGCTGCCGTCTTCCGCTCCGAGGTGGCCACGGTGGACTTGTAGTGGGCGATGCGGAGATCGGGATGGAAGATGCCTCGCAGACCCTTCGTGAGGCCGTAGAAGTAGAACTGCTGATCCTCGGCGCGCCCCACCTCGGAGAGGGTGAAGGGAGTGAATCTCCTGAGGGCATCGTTGCTGATGCCGTATCCTCCCCCCTTGACGAGGGGATGGGAGATGTGATCGTCCAGGCGGTCGAAGCGGTTGTAGAGCTCGGTGCCGCGCGCCTGTGCGAAGGGTTTGTTGAAGAATATCGAGGATGATATGAATGAAGGAGGATACTTCACCTCGGGCATTCTGAGCGATGCTGCATAGCCGAACTCGTCGATATCGGTTCCCTTGATGTACTCACCCTCGTTGATGCCCAGCTCAACCTCCCGCCCGTGGCAGTCGACGCCGGTCCCTCCCCAGAGATCGTGGCAGAGGATCTGGAACCAGGTCCTCCCCCGGGCGTGGTGAAGGTCCTCCGAGCGGATACCCTCGTCGGTGTCGAGCTTGAAGCCGGCCCTGATGCCGTATCCCTTTTCCAGGATGAGCTGCGTGTACTTCAGGGCATTGAAGTGCTTCGCGTACTTGCCGAAGACGCTGAAAACGGGAATGTCCTTCTTCAGGAGCTTTTTCTTTATATTGTTGATGGCAGCCTCCGAGAGGAGGAGGTAACTGAGATGCCCGAAGCGCTTCTCCCTGAGGAGCCATTCGATCCAGTGCGTGGCCAGGGTGTCGAGCCTGTCGTGGGTGACCGAGATGGAGATGAGAACGAGGAGCTTGTGATCCTTCGGAAGGACGCCCCGCTCTTTCTCGAAGGCGATATCCCGGTCAAGCTCCGTGAGGCAGGTGATGAGCTCATGAGAGGCGTCATCGGCAAAGATGGAGACCGGGTGATCGTAATCGGCAATTCGATTCAGATTTGATTTTATACCCTCCCACTCTTCCGCGAGATGCTTTGGCAGGGATGCCGGCAGCTCCTCGGGCATCGTGTAGAGGGCGTTGAGCTGAATGGTCACCTCGTCGGGGCGTATCGGATGAGGATTCGCTTCGACCTGCGAGAGCCGCCACCGCTTCAGAATGGCATCATCTTCAAGGGTAATTTCGGGGAGCCATATCTCGGTCAGAATCCTCGCCCGCGATTCGTCGTCACGGGCTGTCTCGAACTCCTGCCACTTCTGCCGGAGGAGGGTATAGTTTTCCGGCGAGGAGTAGAAGGAGAGGAAGCACTGCTCGGCCTCTTCGGCAAGCTGTTTCAGCCGTGCGAGTATATCCTTTTCGATGAAATCGACCTCCTCTTCTTCTTCCAGAAGTGATAAGAGGAGATGAGCGATACTGTTTTTGAGTATGCTGCTGGAATCCTTCTCAACCGGAATCCCGCCCAGGGGCGGTGCATTGAAACCGATTATCTGCTCAATACTCTTGAGAAAATATGTTCGAATGAGATGCTCTTCCGCCATGCTATTCCCCTCCTTCCCCCTCTCCTGAGAGTAGAAGAAGCTTTTCTCCCGTGCAAGGACTTTTTAACAGCCCTTCATTCGTGGTGCGCAGGCATATTCACCCAGAGAGTATTGGACAGATAGCAATATGTCTTGCAATTTCACCGTAGTTACGGTATAGTCAACTATGGTGCCGTGAAAATGATTCATGCTGCATCTCAAATAATATAACCGGGGGTTAGCAATTATGGGAAATGGATTCTTCCAGTCCTATTTTCTGGCATCCTTCCGGGATGCTCCCTATGTCCTGCAGAGAAAATCATCTGCACTGATGAGCATCATGCTGGTTATACTCCCCTTCTTCGTTCTGGTCTTCTTCGTCTTCCTCTTCCTGTTGCCGGAAATACTCCTTCAGGCCAGCTTTGCTATCGTGTTGACCTTCATCGCGGCAATTCTGTCACTGGTTTTATTGCGGAAGGGTAATTACGATACGGCGGCGAACCTCTTCATCATTATTGTAACGATTATAGTCGCTGCAGCGCTCTTTGCAAAGATCAACCGCGATGCCTATGCGGGATACACGACGTATATTTACCATATGATTGCTATTATTGTCATGACCGCCCTCTTCTGCAGGGGGCGTATGCTTGTCGGTGTGTCAATCTTCTTTGTACTGAGCGATGTGCTCTTTTTCGTTCTGGTCCGCGATCGGCTCGACGAGATAAGCCTCAAGGCGGCAAAGGTGGGTCTTGTCAACAGCTCCATATCGATCGTGCTCGTCTTCGCAGTTGCACGGCTCATCATACGGATCACCGAAGACGCGATGAGCCGATCCGAGGATGAAGCGAGAAAGAGCAGGGAGCAGTACGAGGAGATAGAACAGATCCACTATTCAGTGGGCGATTCATCGGAGAAGCTTGCTTCGTCTTCGGAAGTGCTGGCAAAAACGGCAGTCACCTTTTCGGAGAACTCGCAGAATCAGGCCGCTTCGGCGGAGGAGATAACCTCGACTATTGAGGAGGTATCGGCGGGGATTGAGAGCATCGCGCGGGGAGCGGATGAACAGGCGAACAGGATAACGGGATTATCCGAAGAGCTCTCGGAGCTCTCCGGGAAGGTGACAGCAATGAATGAGCAGTTGAACGTGGCGGTGGGGGAAACAACCGAGATATCGACTCTTGCCCACTCCGGCGAAGAATCCTTGAAGTCGATGGATCAGAGCATGAGCGCCATCAGCAGGGGATCCAACGAGATGTCGGGTATCGTCGAGATTATCAACACCATCTCAGATCAGATTAATCTCCTCTCGCTGAACGCGACCATCGAAGCTGCCCGGGCCGGTGAGGAGGGGAGGGGATTTGCCGTCGTGGCAGAGGAGATATCGAAGCTCGCCGAGAAGACCGCCGTCAGCATGAAGGAGATAGAAAAGCTCATCAGCCAGAACAACGATGAGATAATCAAGGGCGCGTCGACGATGAGCACCACGGCGCATACCATCAGGAGAATAATCGAAGGGGTCGCATCCGTATCCGGCATGGTGGAAGATATCGCCGGACTGATGTCCGAGCAGCGCGCTATCAGTGATCGAATACTGAGCGTTGGTGATGAGGTACAGGTGCGCTCTCAGGAGATACGCGTTGCCACCGAGGAGCAGAAAGCGGCAATTTCCGAGATTGCGAAATCGATCTCTTCGGTCAACGATATCACTCAGCTCAACGCCAGCGAGGCGGAGAATCTCCTCGCCCACGTGCGAGGCGTTGAGCGTATGGCCGATCAGCTCAGCGGTATGGTGAAGGGCGCCGCGGAGGAGTATTCCTCTACAGCTGAAAGCGTAGCCCCACGGTGAAACCCGCCACCTCGTCGAAGTTCCAGATACCCTCGGCGACGATATGGAACATGAATATATTAATCTCGCCACCGCCGAAGATATAGGAGGTGTTTTCCGCTTTCTCCTTTCCGGTGTAGTCGATCAGGAGATTTGCACGGGCTGGATCGCTCACATGGGTTGCAGTAACCGTTCCTCTCGCTTTATACCCCACTTCGGTTTCGCCGTAGGCGAGGGCATAGCCGAGGCCGACGTGCAGGTTGAGCACCCAGAGGAGGTTTATTCCCGTCTGTACCTGCAGGGGTATCATGCTGTTGGTGGCCTCGAATCCGACGGTCTGCTTATTTTTCCAGGTTGCATTGCTAGAGAACCCTGCATAATCGGTTACATCGAAGCTGTCTTTTGTATCACGTGAGAGCTTGAAGTCGACGTTCTGATAGGCGTAGCCGGCTCCCACGGAGAGGCCCAGGAACTTCACCACGAGGAGGCTTATCGGATTGATGACGTGATAGCGGAGCAGAATACCGCCGCGATAGCTGCTCCCGCTTATCTCGTAGTCGTCGAACTTCCAGCCGAAGCTCCCGCCACCACCGTGAAGGATGATGTCGACGTTCGGTAAGCCCAGGCCCCAGAGCCCGAGGTTCAGACCGCCGTAGAGGTTGAATCCCACCACGCCGGCTACGAGAGGGAACTCGATGGTTTCATCAGCCAGGGTGAAGCGTACATCGTCTGAGAGCCCCGCGGCGACACCGGCACAGCCGCCTATCATGAAGCCGGGGAGGACACCGCTCTTGATGGTGGGATCGCTCGTCGGATGACCCATGAGGCCGCCGATGATGTTGGTCTTGGAGAGGTTCTCCGCCTCGGGATCGAGGAATCGCCGCACGAAGCTGTCGCCGAAATCATTGGTTGTTACAAGCAAATCGTTCAGTGCAGCCGCTAATGCGTTGTCTGCCGTAGTTCCTGTTTTAGATGTGGCCGTAATTCCTGCGAAGAGCGACGGAGCAGTGGCAAGCAAGAATGCTAAAATGAATATGATAGTTATCGGTTTCTTCATCTCATAAACCTCCGGAGTTCTTGTATATCAGGATTATAATCTCATATCAGACGTTTCATCGCATGTCAAACGGAATTTATAAGAACAGCAGGGAGGGATTTACGGGTATTCCCCAGTATATCTGCCAACATATTGCTCCATCGAGGATTTTATGGGTGAATATATAGTTTCTAAAACG
>CAZZCF010000239.1:0-5167 GCA_964652955.1 uncultured Leptospirales bacterium | reverse complement strand
TGAAGTCTATTCTCCTTCCATCTACCGTAACTACATATTTTGTGAGATCCATCTCAATGAAATCACCTATATTAATCCTGATCGTTTCATCCGAACTCCTTTTCCGCCTTAAAACCGCTTTCACCCTCGCCACCAATTCCTTGGGAGAGAAGGGTTTTATCACATAGTCATCGGCTCCGATCTCCAAGCCGAGTATACGATCAGTCTCCTCCGCCCTGGCCGTGAGCATAATTATCGGCATGGAAGCCAATCTCGATTCCATTTTCAATTTCTTGCATATCTCCAGGCCGTTTTCATCCGGGAGCATAAGATCCAGAATCAGCAGATCAGGTGTGCTCTTATTGAGAAAGGCGAAGAAGCTTGTAGCATCTTGGAACTCCTTCACCTTGAAATGGTCTTTTTTCAGATGTAGCGCTACGAGGCGGGTAATATCGGGTTCGTCATCAATAACTGCTATCAACTCATGCATGCGGAATACCTTTTTCCCATTCTATCATACTGTCTGAACATCACATTTTAAATTGAAAACCTTCTTCATTATGGATTTAATTCAATATATTCGGCTTTTGCAACGAACTGAATCCCCTCACAGATATGAGTGGACTGGTCGGCAACACGCTCCAGCCTTCGGCAAATAAACAAAAGGGTCATTGCCTGGGATATCTTGGCCGGGTCCTCATGCATATAGGTGACGAGCTCCCTGAATATCTGCGAATAGAGCTCATCCACCTTGACATCCCTTTTACTGATTTGAATAGCAGCATCACAATCCAGGCGTCCATAGGCATCGAGGGAATCTTTCAACATTCCAATGGCGATCTCAGCCATTCTGGGGATGTCGATCAGCGGTTTCATGAATGGTTCTTCCGCAAGAATTATCGTGCTCTTTGCGATGTGTACCGCATTGTCCCCTATGCGTTCAAGGCTGTGACTCATCTTGAATGAATTTATAATGAGCCTAAGATCCTTTGCCACGGGCTGCTCTTCAGCTATCATCTTGATGCACTGATAATTAATACTCATCTCGAGCTCATTGATCTCTCTGTCCGCTTCTATCACCTGATCGGCCAGGTCAACATCCCGATTAACCAGGGTGTCCATGGACCTCTTCATTGCCTCAACCACGATGCAACCCATTTTCGTAATCATACGTTCAAGCTCATTCATCTTTTCTATATAATGAATACGTGTTGCCACTTTGATCCCCCTTACCCGAATCTTCCTGTAATGTAATCTTCGGTGCGTTTATCAACCGGGTTGGTAAAAATATCATCGGTTTTTCCAAACTCCACAAGCATTCCAGACCGGTGCTCATCCATCATAAAAAAGGCCGTATAATCCGAAACGCGTGCAGCCTGCTGCATATTGTGTGTGACGATGATAATGGTGTAGTTCTCAGCCAGCGTTCTCATGAGATCTTCAATTTTCATGGTGGCAACGGGGTCGAGAGCCGAAGCAGGCTCATCCATGAGTATGATTTCAGGTTCAACGGCTATTGCTCGAGCAATACAGAGCCTCTGCTGCTGGCCTCCTGAAAGCGACAGGGCGCTCAGGTACAGCCTGTCCTTCACCTCATCCCAGATCGCCGCTCCCTTGAGGCTCTCCACGGCAATATCCTGCAGCTGCTGTTTGTTTCGAAGACCGTACATCCTGGGACCGTACGTGACATTGTCCATGATGCTTTTTGGAAAGGGGTTGGGTTGTTGAAATACCATTCCCGTATTACGACGCAGACGTACAGGATCTATATCACTGTCGTAGATATTCTTTCCGTTGAGAAGAATATCGCCCTCATGACGTGTATCGCCCATCAATTCATTCATCCGGTTGAAACATCTGAGAAAGGTTGACTTCCCACAGCCACTGGGACCGATTATGGCAGTGATTTTATTGCGATAGATATCAACACCAATATCCGTCAACGCTCTGAAATCTCCATAATAGAAATTCAGGTTGCTTACTTTTAGAATAGTTTCTAGTTCAGAACCCTTTCTCTGTTCAATTGTGTGTTCTTCTTCCATCGCAATTCTACTGTCAGACACTGTTTAATCCTTCTTTCTATCGCTTTTTATTTGAAAATTTCTGACGAATATAAATGGCAATTCCATTCATAAAAAGGAGTACAATGATAAGCACCACGATTGCCGCCGGTGTAACACCATGACGAAAACCTTCAGAGGGAAAATCCGACCATGCGAATATCTGAAGAGGCATGGCACTGAACGAGCTGAAGAGACCTTTCGGAGCCGTGAATATTGATGTTGCGGCACCGATCATTATCAGGGGAGCCGTTTCCCCCATGGCATTCGCAAGGGCAAGTATCATGCCCGTCATGATGCCGGGAATGGCTTCAGGGAGTACCACGCTGCGAATCATCTGCCATTTCGTTGAACCTAGACCGAGAGAACCGTATCGCTGAGAATCGGGTACCGCTCTTACCGCCTCCTGAGAAGAAACAATGACAATGGGAAGAACGCGGAGGGTCAGGGTAAATGCACCGACAATTACAATGCCGTGTGACATATCCAGTACTGAGACGAACAATCCAAGCCCAAGCAGGCCGTATACAATCGATGGAACCCCGGCAAGATTCGAGATGTTCATCTCGATCAACCGCCTTAGCACGTTGTCCTTTGCGTACTCCTCGAGATATATAGCGGCACCCACACCCAGGGGAAGCGAAAACACTGCAACAAGGGAAACGACAAAGATCGACCCGATGAGCATGGGATATATGCCGGCTTTCTCGGCAAATCTTGATGGGGCACTGGTCAGAAACTGCAGGTCCAGCCACCCGACAGCATCGTAGAACACATAGACGAGAAGACTCGCCAGTGATACAATGCCGAAAAAGGTCGCAAAGATGCAGAAACCGGTGAAGATCCGTCCCCTTACTCTCTCTTTCTGAACATTATCCCCAACATTCGCGAGCACCGTACTCTTTATTACTTCAGCCTGTCTTTCACGACGATTACCGGCCCTTTTGGTTATCATTGATACTTCTCCCGGTACCTCGTCTTGATGTACTGACTGACGACATTCAGCAGGAGGGTCATGAAAAACAGCGTCAGGCCAACGGCGAAGAGGCTCCTGTACGCCACAGAATCGCCGGTTATGTCACTCATTCCGATTTCCACCATTGCCGCAGTCATCGTTTGAACCGGTTCCAGGAGCGCAGATGCGGGATTGAGCGGATTGACGATTCTTGAGAGGTTTCCCCCTGCAATTGTAACCGCCATCGTTTCTCCTATTGCACGAGATATACCAAGAATAAATGAAGAAACAATACCCGACAGAGCCGCAGGGACTACGATCGTTATAGTAACCTTGAGCTTACCGACCCCCAATCCGAATCCCGCTTCCCTCAGAGATCTCGGAACAGCCCGCATCGAATCCTCACTGATACTCGCTATAGTAGGTATGATCATAATGGCAACGACTATGGATGCACTCAGTACATTGAAGGTACGTATAGATGGAAAGACGTTTCGTAAAACCGGAGTAATATACACGAGTGCGAAGTATCCGTACACCACCGTTGGAATACCCGCCAGCACCTCAAGAAGCGGTTTTATAATCGATCGAATTCTTCTATTGGCATATTCACTCAGATAGATCGCGGCGAGCAGACCGGTGGGAAGGGCGATGAGTGCTGTTGTGAAGGTAAAGGTAAGCGTGCCGCTTACAAGCGGGAGAACACCGAATTCAGTGGGTTTTATTGTCGGACTCCAGCGTGTGCCGGTGATGAACTGAAAAATGGAAACCTGCCTGAAAAAATCAACCGCCTCTGCCAGGAGCACCATAACTATGCCGATGGTGGTGATTATTGAAACCACGGCACAGATAAAAAATACACCACCCATTGCATTCTCGCGCACAGTACGCCACGGTTGTTTCAACAGATTCTTATCTAACATCGACTCTCCTGAAACAGTAATCGATTTGGATTATCATATTAACAATACTCTATAAATAAAAGGTGCAAAAAAGATGGAGGGAAGTCAATTCCCTCCATCTTTTCTTGGTTTTTCGGTGGTTACTTGTATTCCGCTACGGCATCTTCGAACTTAGCAAGGATCTTGTTCATATCGGATTCCGTCATCGGAACATAGCCGATTTCCTTGATCATGTCTGAAGAGGTATTCTGCAGATAGTATCGTACATATTCTTCGACTTCAGGCTTTGCAAGGGACTTGCTGCTGACATATATGAACAGAGGCCGTGAGAGGGGAGAGTACTTCCCTGACTTTGCAGTGTCGATACTTGGTCCCACGCCTTCGAGCTTCAGTGCCTTTATCTTTCCCTTGTTTTCAAGGTAATAGGCCATACCGAAGTAACCCATCGCATATCTGGAGCCGGAAACCGCCTGCACGATCGTGTTGTCCTGCTCGGTTCCCTGATAATCGCTGCGGGATGCTCCCTCTTCACCGACAATGGCATCGGTAAAGAAATCAAAGGTTCCGGATGCGCTGGTCGGTCCATAGAGCTCGATTTCCTCGTTAGGCCAGCTCGGGTCCACATCGCTCCATGTCCGAGCAGGATTTTCAGGCCGCCATATATGTGCCAGCTGCTCCACGGTTATGTCGTCGACCCAATCGGCACCGGGATTCACAACGATGGTGATCGCATCGATTGCTACCTGGAACTCAAGGGGCTCGATACCGTTTGCACGTGCCTTGTCGATCTCGCTTTCCTTAATACCGCGGCTCGCATCGTTGATATCCGTCTTGCCGGGGATGAAGAAGTTCTTGAATCCGCCACCCGTACCAGTCGACTGAACGGGTATTTCGACGTTCGGGTACATCCTGTTGAACTCTTCAGCCATTGCAACGGAAACAGGATACACCGTGCTGCTTCCGGCGATTTTTATAGAGCCGGAAAGTGATGCTTCTCCCTCCTTTTCTCCCTTTGCATATGCCGTGCTCACGAAAAGTAACAAGCTGATCGTTATAATTGCCGCATGTAAAACCTTCTGTTTCATTCTGACCTCCACAGTTTTTTGAATTCCTTGTGATCAATACCTGAGGCAAGAATAGTTATCGATTGTTAATTATGTATTAAGGTTCAATTAAGTTTTAATGAAAAAAGGTAAATGCTCATGCCCAAGGGTGGTTTGTTTTTACGTTTAAGGAGAAATCAACCATATGCCGCGTGGTTTCGTGCGGAA
>CAZZCF010000238.1:0-5195 GCA_964652955.1 uncultured Leptospirales bacterium | reverse complement strand
ATACGCCTCCCGTTGAATTCTAAGAAGTTTTTCTTTCCGATATAACCGGACAGATGGGACTTCACATCTTCAATAGTAATAAATGCATTCGGCTCGAAGAGACGCACTATTTCGAGCACTCTGTTAACCTGTTTCTTCGGAACTACGGTATAGAGGAGGAGTATCTGCTCGCGGGCGCTGTGTCCTTCCACAAGGGAGATATCAAATCCCTCATCGCGGAGAACGACAGGCAGCGCCGATACCTTTTTACTGGTGATAATTCGAATAGACTGAAAGCCGATTGCAATCTTCGTCTCGAGAATCATCCCGATATAATTACCCGCCGCAAAACCGGCAGCATAGATAATGTAACTGGCCACGCTCTGGAGACTGCTGAGAACGATGTTGATGGCGGCAAGCCATATGAGCACCTCAAAAAACCCGAGTATCGGGGCGATGTATCGGTACCCTCGAGCTATCAGAATTATCCTGATAGTGCCCAGCGAGACGTCGAAAATTCGTGCAAAGAAGATGAGGAGCATGCCTGCTCCTTCATGGGTAATCAATTCGGATGAGATCATGACCACCTGCCAGCAAAATAAAAAAACTAAAACCATAGAAATCAAAATTGTAAAATGTCAACACTTAATACTCCTCTTTTTGAAATTATTTTTTTCGCTCCGGAAGGAGTGGCGAACCGTCGTACACCCGGGTAAGCGGGATGCCGATGTCCGGTACAGTTAGAACTTCCTGAGGGACTCAGGATGCCACACCATCACTTCAGGGGTCACATTAAGTTAACCCCCCCATACCTTTCACAACTGATTCCGTACGATTAAAACGTAATCTAACAGGATAAAAGATAATTACAATAAAAAACGTATTCCCCGCCATAAGAGAAGCACCATAACAAGTATTCAATGCATCCTGTTGATGAAGAGGACATTACCCAGTTGCAATTTTTCGAATCAAATTAAAAAAAGGATTGATTAATGAATACTTTTCACCATCTCATAGATAATCACAAGAGAATATATACAAACACAAAACAGGTAAGCACAGAATTTGTGTTATCGTCGCTATATCTAAAAAATCCGGCATAGGAATGCTGCATATGAGATAATCGTATTCAGCCGCGTTATCATGTTTCGCTCGGCACTGAAGCTGAGCCGATACTCATGGCAAGAATCAACGAAAACAGGAGCATAACGCTGCGTTCAAACTTTCTTGACTCAGCCCTTATCTTTCAGTACCTATATTGAACAGGATTGTCATCTTATCGAAAATGGTTCGAGATCGAAGATTCCAGAATATTTCTCACATGATTCCTCATCATAAAAAGGAGATCTATTTATGAAAGCGTTTATTTCCATACTAATAATCACCCTCTTCTTTATTCCCGGATGCGTCTCCATGCCGAAACCAATCGACGATGCCTATCTCGTCGACAAGACTCCCGAGCAGAAGGCGTCGCTCGAAAAACTGGAAGAGTCGATCATCGCCAAGAAGAAGGAAAAGGACAAGGCCGAAAAGGAGCTCGCCATCGCTGAACAGAAAGTTGTGGTGCACCAGAAAAGGATTGCCTCCCTTAATAAGGATCGTGAGCTCTTGCTGCAGGAGGAGAAGCTGTACAAGCTCGACGACAATCAGGAGAAACTCGCCGAGATCGGTAACAAGCTTAAAGAGAACGCGGCACAGATGAACAGGGAAAGTCTGCAACTCCAGTACAGTACCGCATTTCGCGACAATGCCGCTGCCATTCTGGATGTCAAAAAGGCCGAGTTCTCCGTGCTGATCGCTCAGCTGAACTACGATAAGGCGAAGATTGCCGATGCCTATCTCGCCAGGAAGAAAAAGGAACAGCCGGTTGAGAAAGATGAGAAGGAAAAGGGATTCCTTGATGAAATGAAGGATAAGCTCAAGAAATCCGATGAGGAGAGCGTCAACGTAAAGGAGTATGCGGCCTATCTGAACAAGCAGCAGGATATTCTGAAGGAGAAGGAGCAAAAGGGAAGAGAAACAGCTGAGAAGCTCGCCGCTGCTGAAAAGAAGCTCAGGGAAGCTGAAGGAGGTGTGAAATGAAAGGGTCAAATGTCTCTTCGGTACTATTCCGCTTCGCCTGCATACCGATACTGATAGTGCTCCTGCCTGCAGGCGTTCAGGCAGCCTTATTCTACTCTCCCTCTGAATATAATGCCATCTACAACGATAAGGTTGCCCTCGAGCTGGAGATAAAGTCCCTCAAACGTCAGTTCGGCAATGATCGTGTAAATCTGGAAGCGAAAATCCGCCAGCTCGAATCGACGATTGATTCACTGAAGAAGAGGATTGATCTCCTCGAGAAGCAGAGCGCGGAGGATAAGCGGCTCGCCGCAGAGCGGATCAAAGATCTCGAGAAGAGAACCGACATTCTCCAGAAGAAGGGGAGCAAGCGGGAAAAAGAATTGGTAGAAGAAAACCGGGAACTGCAAAACAGATATGAGAGTGACATAGAGAAGCTGAGGCAGGGTTTTCAGAAAGAGCGAGACGGTTATCTCAAAAAAATCGATTCAATGCGATCGGAGCATCAGAGTGAGATTGCAAAGCTGCAGAAGGAAATAGCAAACCTGAAGGACGAGCTCTCGGAGCTCAAGCGGCTCACCAAATTTCAGAAGCAAGAGCTTGACCGGATGCAGTCACAGGCGAATGAGCTCGAAAAACAGCTCGAGGAAGAGATCAAGCGGGGAGAGATCCGGCTGAAGAGATTCCACGACCGGCTCATTATTAACCTCGATGATCGCATCTGCTTCGACTCAGGCTCGGCGAAGCTCAAACCCGACATCCTGCCGGCGTTGAATAAGATAACAAAGATACTCTCCGCCTACCCGGAAAACAGAATCGTGGTCGAGGGGCACACGGACAACGTTCCCATACACACGGCACGGTTCAGGGATAACTGGGAGCTCTCGACAGAACGGGCGCTCTCCGTGCTGAACTATCTTCTGAAAAACAAGAAACTGAAACCGGGGCGTTTCTCGGCTGCCGGATACGGGGAACACAATCCCATTGTACCGAATAACAACGCCAAGAACCGATCGCTGAACCGGCGCGTCGATATCGTGGTGATCCCGAGACTGACGCAGAAGGATTAAGTGAACTGATATTCACACATTCTGTTCTATTACATTTATTTCTAACACCTCTTTATTCAAGTGGAACTGATCAGTTTATCAGACCGATCGAAAGATGTTCTCCATCATGCGCAACCGGTGATCGGTAATGTCAGTTAATATGCAGAAGCTCTACGACTTCATTCCCGCCATCTCCTTTATCATCGGGAGTATTATTGCCGGAATTATCTTCGAGAAGCTGATCGTGAAGAGGATCGGAGAATGGGCACGGCGGACAAAGTGGGAGGGTGATGATGTCATCTTCGAGGCGATACAGGGAAAATCGATTCTCTGGTTTGTCCTCGCCGGCATTTACAGCGCGCTCTACAGCCTGCCGATGCTGAGAAAGGACATTCTCATACTCCTCACAAATATTCTCATCGTCATTATCATCTTTTCAATGACCCTTGTCCTGTCAACAATGTCATCCGGCTTCATCAAGCTCTACAGCAGGAGAACGGAAACCTTTCTGCCGGAATCCTCGATCATCACGAACCTCGCGAAGCTCTTCATCATCCTCATCGGTGTGCTCATCATCCTGCAGTTCCTCGGCATCACCATCACGCCCATTCTCACCGCTCTCGGCGTCGGAGGCCTCGCCGTCGCCCTCGCCCTGCAGGATACGCTCTCCAATATCTTCGCGGGGATACACCTCATCGCCACCGGCCAGCTCAAGGTTGGGGATTATATTAAACTGGATACCGGTGAAGAGGGCCATGTTGTGGACGTCACCTGGCGAAACTCCACCATCAAAACAATATACAACAATCTCATCGTTATCCCCAACTCGAAGCTCGCCTCGACGATTATCACGAACTATTCCCTGCCGATCCGGGAGCTGTCGGTTATCGTTCCGGTCGGGGTCAGCTATGCGAGCGATCTGGAAAAGGTTGAACAGGTGACTATCGAGGTGGCCAGGGAGGTGATGAAGGAGGTGCCGGGCGGCATCCCGGAATTCGAGCCCTTCATCCGCTATCACACCTTTGCCGATTTCAGCATCAACTTCAATGTCATTCTCCGGGCACGCGAGTTCATCGACATGTATCCCATAAAGCACGAGTTCGTGAAGCGCCTCCATCGCCGCTACGGACAGGAAGGGATCGAGATACCCTTCCCCATCAGAACCGTGCACATGATAAATCCCTCAGAGAAGTGATGACCGTTACTCCTCGCTTCACAGCCACCTCTTCCGCCTGAAATAGACGAACATCAATCCGCCGACGAATCCCATCACCGCGAGCACGAAAAAGTATCCCGAATGCCACTCAAGCTCCGGCATATGCTTGAAATTCATGCCGTAAATTCCGGCGATGAAGGTCAGCGGAATAAAAATGGTTGCGATAATGGTCAGCACCTTCATAACCTCGTTCATCCGGTTGCTCACGCTGGAAAGATAGATATCAAGCATACCGGAGAGCATGTCCTGAATAGTCGCAATCATATCGATAATCTGAATGATGTGATCGGAGACGTCCCTGAAATAGGGGATCACCCCATCGCCTATGAATATGATTTTATCACGAAGAATGCTGTTCAGGACATCACGCAGGGGCCAGGCGGACTTGCGAAGCAGGATAGCATCCCGCTTCAGTTGATTGAGCTCTTTCACGGCACCCGGTGACGGGTCCGTTATCAGCTCCTCTTCGAGAGTCTCGATCTTTTCGCTTACCGCTTCAAGCCCGAAGAAGTAGTGATCCACAATCGTGTCCAGTATAACATAGACGAGATAATCCGCTCCCTCGCCGCGTATTCTCCCCTTCCCGTTTCGTATTCGCTCCCGGATGCCATCGAAAATCCCGTCTTCACCTTCCAGAAAGGTGATAACCGTATTCCCGTGCAAAATAATGCTTACCTGTTCGCTTCGTATCTCTCCCTGCTGCCGGCCATGCAGAAGTGTGCTCATAACGATAAATGCGTATTCCTCGAATACATCCATTTTGGGACGCTGCACCGTATTGAGAATATCCTCAAGGACGAGATTATGAATTCCGAAGTGTCGTCCAATCCTCTCGATAATATCAACTTCATGAAGACCGTTGACAATGATCCAGTTCACCCGAGAGCTCT
>CAZZCF010000237.1:0-5205 GCA_964652955.1 uncultured Leptospirales bacterium | reverse complement strand
ATTATAATATTCTTTTTCTTTTATGCTCCTGTTGCTTCTCTTTCTCTTTGAAAATTATTCTTTCACCTTCACGAAGAGACAACCTCTGTTCAGGCGCTTAAATGAATATCCGCTCGCATACCCGTCGCTCGAATACGCATGCAGGGAAGAGGCTGTATCCGGCGATTGTTAACGGGATGCAGATGATCCGGGGCAATAGGGTAACAAAAAATTGATACTATCGTTATAGAATAATAACATCTCATTGTTTTATGAGGATGTAAGGTGCGGTGAGTTGCTGTACCGCTACATGTTGTGGAGGAGCGGCTATAAGAGTCTTATGAAGAGAAGTTCTATTTCCACCGGTGAACGAATAACATTCCTTCTCCTCTTTGCGGGGTATATTGCCTACTATTTAACCCGGAAGAATATTACCATTGCCTCGATCAGCATGAAGGAGCTGGGCCTCCTGACGATAGCTCAGATCGGTTATCTCTCCTCTCTTGGCACCGTGTGCTATGCAATTGGCAAATTTACCAACGGATTTCTCGCAGATTCGATCGGCGGCAAACGGACATTTCTCATCGGAATGCTCGGATCGGTCGCGGCATCGGTGCTTTTCAGCATATCATCACAATACCATCTCTTTCTCCTCTTCTGGGGCGTTAACAGTTATTTCCTCTCGATGGGATGGGTTGGCCTGATAAAGGTCTGTTCCTACTGGTTTGGCGGCCCGAATCGCGGAACGGTGCTCGGCTGGATGTCACTCAATTATCAGATGGGTTCGAGCATATCAAAAGTATTCACCGCATTCCTGGTCGGTTTTCCCGTACTCATATGGCGCGGCCTCTTCTTTGTGCCGGCGATTGTTCTCCTTATTATGGCGGTGGTCGTTTTCATCTTCCTGAGCGAGAAACCCGATACGGTGCCCGATACAGAGAGCAGCAATGCGGAGCATCCGCCCGGAGCTCCCGCCGGGAGTGAAGGTTCTTCACTCCGCTGGATTCAGCTTCTCAAATCCCCCGCATTTCTCCTGATACTCTGGGGCTCAGCCTCCATCACCCTTATTCGAACCTTCTTCGATGACTTTACCGCTCTCTGGTTGAACGAATCGGGCATGCAGCTTGACAAAGCGGGTTATATTTCAGCGCTCTTCACGCTGGGAGGCATGGTGGGAACGGTCCTCGTCGGATATCTCTCGGACAGAGTGGGAAAGGGGAACAGGGGTCCCTACATGATAGCCTCCGGGTGCTTTCTGGGGATTCTCCTCTTCTCTTCCGGTTTCTTTCCCAAGGACTCGGTTACCCTTTCGATGGTGTTTTTCTTTCTGACCGGGATCGCGGTGTACGGTGTTTATTCCGTCCTGGCCGGCGTTTCCGCCATTGATTTCGGTGGTAATGTGGCTCCATCAACTGCAGCGGGTATCATCGACGGTGTCGGATATCTCGCTGCCGGGGGCGCGGGTATTCTCGTTGCCGGGATAAAGAACATCGGGGAATGGGAGAGTATTACACTCAATTTTGCAGTACTGACTGTCGTACTGTCACTGTCACTGCTGCCCCTCTGGAGGAGATATCCGACGAAAAGCATTGCCTGACATCTCTCTTTTCCCCTTGACTTTACGATTTTCCGCTCTTTAATTGCGCAGGGACGTTATCATACATTCAATACAACACAGGAGCTGAAGGGTGATTGATCTTCGAAGCGATACGATAACAAAGCCAACGCCGAAGATGCGGGAGGCGATGTTCAAAGCGGAGCTCGGCGATGCCGTTCACGGCGACGACCCGACGGTGAACGCTCTCGAGCAGCGGGTCGCCGAGGAGCTGGGGAAAGAGGCGGCGGTGTATATGCCCAGCGGCACGATGACGAATCAGGTGGCTCTCCGGACGCATACCGAGCCGGGGGATGAGATTATCATCGATGAGCAGGGGCATGTCTACTACTACGAGGCGGGAGCCCCGGCGGCCATCTCAGGCGTGATGTGCCGGCTTGTCCATGGTGACAGGGGCATCTTCACCGCAGATGCAGTGCGATCCGTTTTGCGGTTTGAGGACATACACTTCCCCCGGACCAGGCTCATCTGCGTTGAGAATACCCATAACCGCGGCGGCGGGAGCATATGGCCGCTTGAGCGGATTGCCGATATTGCCGGCCTCGCGCGTGAGAACAATCTGAAGATGCACCTGGATGGCGCCCGGCTGTGGAACGCTTCGGTCGCAACGGGAATTCCTGAACGAGAATATGCGAGGCACTTCGATTCGGTGAGCGTCTGCTTCTCGAAGGGACTGGGAGCGCCGGTGGGATCGGCCCTGGCGGGCTCCGCGGAGTTCGTCCAGCGGGCGCGGCGGTTCATGAAGCAGCTCGGCGGCGGCATGCGGCAGGCGGGCATTATCGCCGCGGGCGCTCTCTACGCGCTGGATCATCAGCGGGAGCGGCTCGCCGAGGATCACGCGAATGCGAAGCTCTTCGCGGAGGGGATCGCCGGGCTTGCGGGCATAGAGATCGACGTTGCTCATGTGGAGACGAATATCATCATATTCAGGTTGACCGGCGGGAATGCAGTTGACTTCTTTCTGAAGGCCCATGAGAAGGGGGTATTCGTGCTTCCCAACGGGCCTGATACCATCCGGGCGGTGACGAGCCTCGCCGTCAGCCGAGACGACATCGAGCAGGCTGTTGAGATACTAAGGAAAATTCTCGCATAAAAGATGTTAACGCACCCGGTGAGTTGTAAATAGATCTTTGGGTCTCCGCGGGGCATGATTTTGATGTTTTTTCGCAGTCAATCGTACCGGGACGAGCCGCGATATTTCAGGAAAGAAGCCGCTTGATGAATCCCCTTTTCTTTGTTATTGCATCGTATATTCTTGTCAGTTCATTCTCATCAGGAGTACTCTTGCTTCGGAAGGGCTGTATCAGTATTCCCGTTTTTCCGATTCTCCTCGTGTAGCTGATTTCATCGGGATCGTCATCGATTAAAATATCTGCCTGTATCTTTCGGATGTCCTTGTTTAACCCCTCGTTCTTTTTATCATAATCTTCTCTGAAAATGAATTTTGAGAAATACTGCTTTAGATTATGGTAGCGAATAATCTCCAGAGCTCTCGCGCGGGCTGAATTGGTCCACAGGGTTAGTGTGTGGCCTTCACTCTTGAGCTGCGAGAGGAGTTTGACCATGCCGGGGCGAATTTCTTTTCCGAATTCATCCGTTAGGGTGTTGTCCATGTCGAAGACTATATGCATGAATTCTCAATCAACTTAGATCGAATGTTTGCCAGCCGACCGATTCGATCAGGTCTCTTATTTTACACATTTTTTTATATGAGCTTTTAAGGAAGAGGCCTTTTCTAAACTCAATGCGGGACGGCGGATCTGAGTAGAACTCAATATAGGGCGGATCGGCTATGCTGTTTCGTTCTGCAACACATCGGTCTTCGTCTTGTATGAGATACGCCTCTCCCTGCCAGTGCTTATAGAAGTTTTTCCGGCATTCCTCAAAATCGATTTTTTGTTCTTTACCGTCAGAATCCAGAAAGTGCAGCTCCGCTTCCGATATTGAGAGTATTTTTTTTATACGCATGAGTGCCTCGTGGCAGTTTTCATTTCGTGATGTGGATTAAGCACAGTAAGCTCCTTTTGTCAATAGAGATTTAAGTGTGGAATCAGTGCTCCTGATAATAAAATCGAATTGCGGGCAGTGTGAAGTTACTGTGGATTGTGCTGTTTTTTTAACAGGGATGCGTCTGTTGCATTAACTCATTTTCTCGCTTTTATGCTCATTCCTGACCCGAAAAAATAGAAGCTGAAAGCAGTTGACAAAAAACTCCTCTCTATTGTTAATATCCTCAGTAACGATGCGTGAAGTATGTTTATGCTTGTTTAAACCAATTTAAATACAATAAAAAATTTTTTCAGGGCCCGTGCTATGCCCATAATTACTTCTGAAAGAGGTTTAAACAATGCATAGAGAACTGAAATCCCTGGGATGGGATACAACCTACCGTATAGAATCCGAAATCACTGAAGAGTGCTCAATCGCCCGTGTCAGTGCGGTTCATAAAGATATTTTCTCGATACTCACCGAAAAGGGTGAAGTGCCTGCCCTCGCAACGGGGAAATTGTATCATGATAGTGATATTTTTCCTGTTGTGGGAGACTGGGTTATCATCAGTGAGATCGATAACGGCGCGAAAGCCGTTATTCGCGATCTCATACCACGTAAAAACTATTTATCGAGAAAGGCTGCCGGCAGAGAGACCAGGGAGCAGCTCATTGCTGCAAACCTGGACTATGCATTCATCGTTCAGGGGCTCGATGATAATTACAATCTCAGGCGACTGGAGCGGTACATCGCCATGGTCAGGCAGTCGGACATTACCCCGGTTATTCTTCTGAATAAGAGCGATCTCCGCGATGATATTAATGCAGTTATCAGTGAAGTGAGCACCATAGCAGGCTCAATTGATGTACTGGCCCTGAGCTGCAAGACCGGCTCCGGAATGGATTCACTGAAAGCGTATTTTAAAACCGGTGTCACGGCATGCTTCCTGGGATCTTCCGGTGTGGGAAAATCTTCGATAATCAACAGGCTCATGCAGGTCGATCTGCAGCGGGTGCGTGATGTCCGAGTATCTGACTCGAGAGGGAGGCATACCACCACTACCCGACAGCTTATCCTTCTCCCGGAAGGGGGGCTGGTCATCGACACCCCCGGGATGCGGGAATTGCAGCTCTGGGAGGATGCTTCTCAGCTCCGGTCATCTTTTCACGATATTGACGAGCTGGCGGAGCGATGCCAGTATAAGGACTGTACTCATGAGAATGAGCCGGGATGCAATGTGCGAACGGCTGTCGAGGAGGGTCTCCTGTCGAGGGATCGGCTGAACGGCTTTTTGAAGCTCAAGCGAGAGGCGGAATACCTTCAGAGCCTGCAGTCCGAAAAGAAATTCCGTGAGAGGAAAAAATCGGAGAAGCAGCTGGCCAGAGATATTCGGGATCTCTATAAGACGCGGAAGAAGAGATAAAGCTGATCTTATTCTTTTGCTTAATACGAGTTCATCGAATCTTCTGGTGAAATGGGGAAAATGTCTTCCCCCCGGCTGCGGCGGGTTTGTTGACAAAGTACTATGTCATCGCGTCTATGATGAACCTCAAGCAGTTTTTTGAATAAGTACTCCATTTTTTTCATCGAGTGAATCCTGTTTTTTGTCTGAATGAGCTGAC
>CAZZCF010000236.1:0-5220 GCA_964652955.1 uncultured Leptospirales bacterium | reverse complement strand
CACATGAAGAAACGGTGCATTTTGGTATAAAGCATAATCAGCGTGTTATTGTCTCCATCCCCAGAGATCCGCAATTAATAATCGGGAAAGTTGAGGATTACGTAGCTGAGCTCTTGAAAGATTCTCAGGATAAAGTTTTTTGATCGAGTCGATGGTTTCCAAAAAACTTGACAAATGAGCAGATCAACCGGTATATTTCAATGATTCCTGTTGAGATTACTTTCACTTTCGGTGGTATCTTTTATGAGTTACGGCACCACATTTTTTGATAATTCCCCATCAGAAGCCGTTCGGAGCAAAAGGGGAAAAACGACTGAGAATTTGCACAGGCTGGATCGCAGTACGGAGCTGTATGAACAGGTTCTCCCCTATTGCCGATTGAGCCGTGGAGAGATATGGGAGGATTCTGAATCAGGGCATCGAGTTGGGGTGCTCGATGCAACCGATTTTCGAGAGGTTCAGAAGATAGCAGAGGGGAAGCGTACGGGTATTATTATCAACGATCCACCCTATAATGTCTCCGTCGGCAGAATAAAGAGTCGTTCACTCTCGAAGATCTCTTTGGACGCATATCTTCAGTTTTTTCGTTCGTGGATTGAAAATGCCAGAGCGATAATGAGTGATAACTCGCATCTCTTCATCTGGATTGGTGCAGATTATAAAGATAATTTCCAGCCCCTGCCGGATGTAATGATATTGATGCGTGATTTTGGAGAACTCAAACCGAGGAATTTTATAACGCTTCGAAATCAGCGGGGATATGGAACACAGAAGAACTGGATGTGGGTCCGACAGGAGCTTCTTCATTACTGCAGGGGCAATCCGGGATTCAGGGTTACCTATACCGATATACCGAAGGTTTTAAGTGGCTATTATAAGGTTATTGATGGAAAGATGACGGAGAATTTAGAGAGAAGCAGGTCACGAACAATACGGCCCGGAAATGTATGGATTGACATTCAACAGGTTTTTTATCGCATGGAGGAAAATATACCAGGATGTTACGCTCAAAAGCCGTTGAAGGCGATTGAGAGGATAATTTCCAGCTGCAGTGATGAGGGGGATCTGATCTTCGACTTTTTTTCCCATTCTGGCACAACACTGCTGGCAGGCGAGCGGCTCAAGAGAAGGGTATATACGTTTGATAATGATCCGGTCTTTGCAGAGATTACGATTCGAAGACTTGAACACTACCGGAGAACGGGTAAAACGGGGTTTCAGTGGAGAAGCCCATTTCCCGAGCTGGAAAGTACGGCGAGCGAATAAGAGCCGTATTGATACAGTGAATAATCACTGCTGTTACATATACGAAAATCTCATAGAAGTGGTTAATATTTGTTTTACGAGAAAGTAGTTTATGTGATACAATGGTATCCGGATGAGTCTCTGATGGTGGAGCTCATCTGTTAAGAGGGTTCTTATGAATATTGATGATATGCTGATCGATGACGCTGATATGCAGTTTGAAACGGAAATTCTCGAGAGCGATCTCATCGTTGATGATGATGATCTGCCCGATCAGCTCTATGTTATTCCGATTCGCTTCAGACCTATTTTCCCCGGTATTGTTACTCCTCTGATAATATCGCATGGTCGTTTTGCGCACTCCATAGACAAGGTAATACAGACCTCGAGAACGACCGGTCTCGTTCTTTTGCGGAACGATGACGATGATGAGATTGGCGTGAATAATCTCTACATGGTTGGAACAGCGGCAAAGGTTTTAAAGAAGATAAATCTTCCCGATGGTGGTGTCAATGTTCTTATAAATAGCGTAAAGCGATTTAAAATAAAAAGTGTAATGCCAAAGAAGTCTCACCTGATTGCCAGGGTGGAGTATCTTGAGGATGAGCTTCCCAAGCGTGATATTGAGATCAAAGCGTTAACCAGAGCTGTTTTAAGCCAGCTCAAAATGCTCTCTGAAAGTAATCCACTCTTCACCGAAGAGATGAAGCTCACGATGGTCAACGTGGATGATCCGGGTAAGATTGCTGATTTTGTTACATCAATTCTTAATCTCGAGAAGGAAGAGTATCAGAGTGTTCTTGAAACCCTGAATGTCAAAAAGAGGCTTGAAAAGGTACTTCGGCTTCTTCACAAGGAGATGGGCGTTGTTGCTCTCCAGAAGAAGATTCAGAACCATATAAGTGAGAAAATTGAAAAACAGCAGAGGGATTTTTTCTTACGTGAGCAGTTAAAAGCTATCAGGTTTGAACTGGGTATGGAGGAGGATGAGCGCAATCGTGAAATTGTTCTGATGCAACAGAGGATTGAGGAATTAGAGCTCAAGGGCGAGGTTAAGGAGAAGATTGAGGGGGAGACGAAAAAACTATTATCAATGGATCCAAATTCATCGGAATATTCGCTCACCCGGACGTATGTTGATACCGTTCTGTCACTCCCCTGGAAAGAGGAGACGAATGATTCAACGGATCTCTCCCGATCTGAAAAAATATTACAACGGGATCACTACGGTCTGGAAGATGTAAAAAAGCGAATACTTGAATTTCTTGCCGTGCGGAAGTTAAAACCCGATGCCCGGGGCTCAATCATCTGTCTGGTTGGTCCTCCGGGTGTTGGGAAAACATCACTGGGGCAGTCCATTGCAAGAGCATTGAACAGGAAATTTTTTCGAATGTCCCTTGGTGGGATGAGAGATGAGGCAGAGATAAAAGGTCATCGGAGAACATATATAGGAGCGATGCCAGGCAAAATTATTCAGGGCATTAGAATCTGTAAATCAAAGAACCCGGTTTTTATGCTCGATGAGATAGATAAACTGGGTCAGAGCTTTCAGGGAGATCCGGCATCTGCCCTTCTTGAGGTTCTGGATCCTGAACAGAATGTGCAGTTCCGAGATCACTATATGGATGTCCCTTTCGATCTTTCTGATGTTTTTTTTATTACCACAGCCAATACCCTCGATACTATTCCGAGTGTTCTCGCTGACAGAATGGAGATTATCAGGCTTTCGGGGTATATCGCGGATGAAAAATATGAGATAGCGAAGCGTTTTCTCCTGCCGAAACAGCTTCAAAGACATGGATTGAAACGCAATGCGATACGTATACATAAAAAGGATTTTCTTTATATAATCAATAATTATGCCCGTGAGTCGGGGGTTCGTGGTCTTGAACGGCAGATAGAGAAGATATGTCGTAAAGTGGCGACATTGATTGCAAAGCGGAAAAAGATTCCGGAGGAACCGTTAGTGAGGGAGAAAATCCGCTCATTTCTGGGACCGGAAATCTTCACTGATGAGGAGATACCCGTTGCCTCAAAGCCGGGTATTGCAATTGGACTTGCCTGGACATCGTTTGGTGGTACCCCCCTTATTGTGGAGTCAATCGGCATCGGAAATCGAAGAGGAGGGAGACTGGAGCTGACCGGTCAATTGGGTGAGGTGATGAGCGAGTCGGCCAATATCGCTTACAATTATGTTCAGAAGATTCTTGAAGGTGAAAATGCTGTTTCATTTTTTAAAGATAAGAAGGTACATATTCACGTTCCGGCAGGAGCGACACCGAAGGATGGCCCCTCTGCCGGTATCACCATGGCAACATCACTCTATTCACTGGTAACCGGCACAGCGATCCGACCGCATCTGGCAATGACCGGCGAATTAACCTTGAGCGGAAGGGTGTTGCCGGTTGGTGGTATCAAGGAGAAGCTCATTGCGGCAAAGAGAGCAACGCTACGGGAGATAATACTACCGGAACAGAACAGAAAGGATATAATTGAGATTCCGGATGATGTCAAGAAAGGAGTTACTTTTCACTTTGTTAATGATATGAGCGACATTATCGAGATAGCTTTTCCTCGGAGAAGAAAAAAAGTTAAAAGGAGTGATTAAATATGCCCGTAAAAAATCTCATGGAAGAAATTGTTAACGCCGTTGTGACAGAAATTCTTGCAAAAGAGAAGGAGAAGATTCCCGATTACGAAACGTTCAGGGACGATGCTGTTGCCTATGTCCTGAATCGCATATCGCCAAAATACTTTACAAGTGAAAGGGGTATACTGCACGGGAAACTCGATTCAAAATACACTATACAGACCAAAGCAGATATTTTGTTCCTAGTATATGAGGCCATTTCCATAGTGAAAGGTCGCCGAGCGTCCTTTGAACATTCCGATTATAGTAAGATTGTTGATAAGACGAGTTTCTTCCCGCATATACTCGGCGAGGTGCTTGAAGAAACAACCTTTTCTGTGATACCCGATGTGGAGGTAACCCTTCTCTATGAGAATGATGTTGCCAGAATGATAGATGAGAGCTGGCAAAATCCTTATGTAACCAACAAGGCAACAATGAGTTATTTCCACTTCTGGCCGGATTATAACGACAGTATGGGGAAAAAGAGTGAGATCCACTTTGCGGTTGTTTTCAGACATGACAAGTTTGAGGAAAAATTCGTTGATATTGCCATTCCGGTTCACTCGAGTTTTGATTCGAGCAACTCGCATATCATGCCTATTACACTCCTCAGGGTGAAGGAAAGCGTTGATATTGCCTTCTTGCTCGGAGAGTAATATGAGAAATGCCATAGGGCTCTCGTTCATACCGGTATTCATTGTCCTTGCTTTTTCATCTCTCTTCGCTCTGGGGAGGGGTCTTTCCATGGGCGGGGTGAGCTCGGTTATTTCGGATGGTCCCTTTGATGCCGCGCGGAATCCTGCCCTTCTCACCCTTCAGACCGATGAGAACGCTCTCGGTATATATGTGAAGTATCTCGCCTATGACCGTACACAGATAGCATTTGATGCCTCTTTTCAGGGTATTAATCCTCAAGTTGATGTTGCAACACAGGATAGAAGCGGAATGGCGTTATTAATCGCGTATGCGTATCGTCTTGGAGATGCGGTACTCGGGTTTGCCGTAGCCGATGATGATGAGTTTCAGGTTTTTTCATCGAAGACGAAAACCGAGATAGAGGCAGAGGTAGCGCCTCTCGGCACGTATAAATTATCTGGTGAAGAGAAAATCGAGGGGTATAACCCGGCGCTATCCGCCTCCCTTGGATTTAACCTTTCGAAGAGCTCTGCTCTCGGTTTTCAGCTTTCATTTAAGTACAGAAAAAAAGATATCACGAGTGATGAATTAACGAAAGTGAATGGAACGAGCAGAGAAAGATTCGAAAAGGAACAGAATCTCACGACGTACGCCTTTACTGCAGTGCTGGGATATCTTTTCAGGGATAAGGATTCACAGCTGGGATT
>CAZZCF010000235.1:0-5246 GCA_964652955.1 uncultured Leptospirales bacterium | reverse complement strand
CTTCCTGGTCTCATCGAAATTCGATACATAATCAACGGTATCCTTATCAATATCACGTAAGAGCTCCTCGGCAAACTTTTCGAGCCGCGCTTCAGTATATCGATATGCCGCCGGAGGATCTCCATCAATCGAACCAAAGTTACCCTGTCCATCAATTAAGGGTACTCTCATTGAAAAATCCTGTACCATACGAACAAGAGTATCGTAGACAGCGACATCTCCATGCGGGTGAAAATTACCAATGACCTCACCAACAATCTTTGCCGATTTTACATATGGCCGATCACTCCTCCATCCCCTCTCATTCATTGCATGAAGTATTCGACGGTGCACGGGCTTCAAACCATCTCTCACATCGGGGAGCGCCCTCCCAACGATAACGCTCATAGCGTAATCGATGTAGGAGGTTCTCATCTGCTCTTCGATTTCTACGTTAATAACGGTTTCTCTCTCTTGCGTTCCCGTACTTTTTATATTTGCTTTCCCTTTATCCTTCTGTGCCACGTCTATGCTCCTCAGTCACCAATTATACCGATTGCAAAGTTATTATGAAAACAATTAATAATTTACAGGTCAAGATTCCTTACATTGCGTGCGTTTTCTTCAATAAATTTCCGACGCGGTTCCACCACATCACCCATGAGAATTGAAAAAACCTCTTCTGCTTCAATTTCATCTTCCATCTGAACTCTTAAAATTGTTCTCCTCTCCGGATTCATAGTGGTCTCCCACAGTTGATCAGGATTCATCTCACCAAGTCCTTTATACATCTGAACAGAGACCTTTGTCTTATCAATCTTCTTTAAGATAGAATCTCTCTCTTCATCGTTGTATGCATAATATGATTCTTTTGAAGCCTTAATCTTATACAATGGCGGTTGTGCAATATAGAGATAACCTTTCTTTATTATTTCTGACATATACCTGAAGAAAAACGTTAAAAGCAGCGTTCGTATATGAGAACCATCAACATCTGCATCGGTCATTATAATAATCTTATTATATCGAGCCTTTGTTATGTCAAATTCATCAGCACCAATACCTGTTCCAATTGCTGTTATTATCGTCTTTATCTCCTCGTTCGACAAAATCTTGTCCAACCGAGACTTCTCCACATTCAATATCTTCCCCTTTAATGGGAGCACTGCCTGGTAATTTCTATCTCTTCCCTGCTTTGCTGATCCTCCCGCCGAGTCGCCCTCAACAAGGTAGAGCTCGCACTTCGCCGGATCCTTTTCCGAACAATCTGCCAACTTACCGGGAAGAGAATTACCTTCAAGTGCATTCTTTCTTCTGGTAAGCTCACGAGCTTTTTTCGCCGCAATTCTTGACCGAGCGCTCAGAATACACTTATCAAGGATCCTTCTTACTACCTGAGGATTCTCCTCGAAATACTGGGTAAGATTCTCATTGGTGGCAGACTCTACAATTCCCTTCACCTCGCCATTTCCCAGCTTCATTTTCGTCTGCCCCTCAAATTGGGGATTGGGCAACTTCACGCTGACAATGGCTACCAGCCCCTCACGGACATCATCCCCAGATAACTGTTGTATCTTTTTATCATACCCTTCCTTTTTAAGAAAATCATTCAACACTCTCGTCAAAGCAGATCGAAAACCTACAAGATGTGTACCACCCTCTTTGGTATTAATATTATTCGCATAGGTAAATATCGTTTCCGTATAAAGATCGATATACTCAAGTGCAATCTCTATATCCACCTTATCACGATTTGCATGAAAGTATATCTGCTTCTTTGTTATTGAAGTCTTATTCTCATTGAGATATTGCAGAAATGAGACGATTCCCCCTTTAAACTGAAAAACATTCTCTTTCCCCTTCCCCCGGTCATCCCTTAAAATAATTTTTATTCCTGCATTAAGAAATGCAAGCTCCCTCAACCGCTTCGATAGTGTATCGAAGTTAAACTCGACCAAATCAAAAATTTCACTGTCCGGATGAAATAGAACCCTCGTTCCCCTTTTATTCGTTTCTCCAAATTTCTTCACCTTCCCTGCTGGCAATCCTCGCTTGTAATTCTGCACATACTTCTTCCCATTCCGATAAACCTCAACAGACATTTTACTCGAGAGAGCGTTTACTACAGAAACGCCAACCCCGTGCAATCCTCCCGATACCTTATACGCCTCACCATCAAATTTTCCTCCGGCATGGAGCTTCGTCATAACTATCTCCAATGCCGACGATTTATAAACTGGATGCGGCTCTACCGGTATACCTCTTCCATTGTCAATTACCTCAACAGAATTATCACTGTGTATCGTCACAATAATGGTATCGCAAAATCCTGCAAGTGCCTCATCGATAGAATTATCGACAACCTCATAAACGAGATGGTGTAACCCATAGAAATCGGTAGAACCGATATACATTGCAGGTCTCTTTCGAACTCCCTCGAGACCTTCTAAAATCTGAATCCTTTCTGCAGTATACCCCTTAGACATTCTCTCTTCTCCAGACAGCCTCTTTTATATTCGTACGCTTTATCAGCGTAAACGTACTTATGTCACTATAGGAAACAAAATTATTTTCATCAATAACAATGCCCTTAACATCAGCAGAAATATTTCCGAGGAATTTACTATTCAAATCTGATAAAATGAGCGTCTTATAATTAAATATACCGACAATCTTTTTATCTGAAATGATTCTCCTCCGTCCTATGTGAATATACACTGTTTCACCTCTCACCCATTTATTCTTGCTTCTGCTTCGTCCACCGAATTCTCTTCACCTCAACTTTTATTCTCTTAAAGATCTCAAAACCGAACCGTTTATCAACCCTCTCTTTGATGAGAGTGCACATCAACATAATCTCGTTTGAGTATACCGGATGGTCAACAGCAATATAAAGCACATCCTTATACATTCTATCCGGTGTGCTATGCGTTGCAATCATCGCTCCAACGATTTCACACCACATATCTCGCAACTTCAAAATAGTAAACGATTCATCATAATTGAAATCTTCCACAACTGCTCGCAAAACACCTCCAATGGGAAGCACTCTGCCAATTCTCTTCTCTTTTACCCTGAACTTCATATCTCCCTAACAACACCCCCATACTCAATGATAAACCGTTTCTGTTTCCATCGTTCCAATTCTCCGTCATATCCTTCATGAGCCATTGAGAGAATTACCTGATTTCCACCTGTCAAAAAATCAATAACTTTTTCCCTTCTCATCTCATCAAGCTCCGCAAGCACATCATCCAAAAGTATAATGGCTCTCTTATTTCTCTCCCCCTCAACGAAATGGAGCTCTGATATCTTCAATGCAATTGCGGCAGTTCTCTTTTCACCCTGTGAACCATAATCCTGAAAATTTCTCCCCGTTTTATTCATAAAAACGAAGTTATCGCGTTGCGGTCCAATACTCGTCACCGATCGTCTAACATCCTCTTTTCGTAAATTACGTAAAAGCTCATTAATACCCTCGACCTCATCACTTCCCGTTTCAGTATAGTAATCAACCGATGGTGCATCTTCAACATCAGAAATAAAATTATAAGAATGCTCAAACAACGGGCAAAACGTACCGATAAATTCTCTCCTTCTCTGCATAATCGATGAAGAACTTCGAGCAAACATATCATCCCAAATATCCAGATCGTTAATGCTCGCATTTTGCTCCCTGATATCTTTCAGAACCTTATTCCTTGAGTGCAATACCTTTCTGAATGTGATAATCTCATCGAAATAGCTCTCATCTACCTTCGAAATAACTCCATCAAAATATCTCCTTCTCCTCTCGGGCGATCCATCAAGTAAACCAAGATCAGATGGAGAAAAAATAACCGTCAGGAGATTACCATAATACTCAGAAGCCTTTTTCATCTCAATATCATCTATCTTTGCTCTCTTTTTCAACCTGTCTGAAACAACTGCACAGCCCACCTCAAACTTTCTGCTTTCAATATCTTTCACCGTGGAGCAACAATAATATGAGCTCTCACCCCACTTTATAATTTCAGTATCTGAAACAGTTCGAAAAGACTTCAGATTAGATAAAACAGATATCGCCTCAATAACATTCGACTTCCCAACACCATTATAACCTTGGAGCAAGTTAATGCCTTCAGAAAATTCAATTGTTAGGTTACTGTAATTTCGGAAGTTCTTGACGATTAACCGTTCAATATACATTAACAAAAAATTTTATTAGAGACTAATCGCCAGATGAGGGTTTTATTTGAATTGGCATTATCACCGACGTATAATCCTCATCGTCAACTGGAGTGACTGTGATTGGGCTCTTTTCGCCCGTTATGCTCAACTGTATAATAGAGCTATCTATCTCTCGTATCGAATCGATTAAGAACTGAACATTGACACCGATTGTAATTTCGTAATCACCATCGGTTTCTATCGATAATTCCTCTTCAGCTTCACCGAGATCTGGAGTCTTCACCTCAATTCTAAGATAATCCATTTTTATGCTTATTACAATCTTATTTGCCGGTTCACGAGTAAAAATCATTGCTCGTCGAAGCGACTCAAGGATACTCTCCTTATTAACCACTGCTTTTATCACATGCTCTTTCGGTATGACCTGCTTATAGTTCGGAAAGTTTCCTTCAACAACTCTTGAAATTACTTCTGTTTCGTTTATTCTAAAAAAACACTGATTCTCACCAATAAAAAATTTACAGACACCGCTCGTATTCAATAATCTCAATATCTCATTTATCGTCTTCAGGGGAATGATAACTCCATCCTTCAGATCTATATCTTCCGATATTTTCATACTTGTCATCGAAAGCCTCCTCGAGTCCGTTGCAACTGCTGTTAATGTGCCAGCCGATTCCGAGAGGAGGTATACTCCATTAAAAACAGGTTTGATAGTATCAGTTGCGGCAGCATACACTACCCTTCTGATAATCTCCTTGAGCACTGGCTGCTCTATCTCAATAAAATCCTCATCACTGTACGTTGGTATTTCAGGGAACTCATCACTGACTGTTCCAATAAGGGTATAGTGCCCTTTGACCTTCCCCTCCTTTGTTCGTATATCAATCAAATAGTCTTTATTAACATCGAGTACGACAATTCCAGCGGGGAGCTCCTTTAATATGCCTGAGAGCTTCCTACCGTAAATTGTAAAGGAACCATCAGAGTCTGCACTCACATCAAGTCTCGTTCTAATACCAATCTCGTTATCAGTCGACAGTATTTCTATCTGATCTCTTGTGACATTCATCAGACAGTTAGAGAGAATGGTGCTT
>CAZZCF010000234.1:0-5270 GCA_964652955.1 uncultured Leptospirales bacterium | reverse complement strand
TTATTCTTTCCGGATTCCAATTATTCGATACCGGCGTTATTTTACCACCCCGGGCAAGGTACCTGCCGCCATTTTTGGTAACAATGTCACTGACTTTCTTAATGTACTCTGAATATAATTTTTGAACTTTTACTTCTATCTCAATTATCATGTAGAGGGGCATCTGGTCCGCCGATTGTTGAATATCGTTTCTGAAGCTTTTGCGGAAATGTAATAATCTCTCGCTAAAAGCATAAAATCTATATCAAATAAGTCAATAATAATAGAATTGCCAACAGATAACAAAAGGGTGTGATATCGATTTATGATAAAGATCAATACCGGAGATACTCATCGGGCGAAAAAGCGGTATCGGGAAACTGTTCTAAAATATTTCTGTCTGTAGTTATCAAGGGTACTCTGAGGTCCTGCGCCGCAGTTACAAACTCGCAATCATATGCCGAGCAAGTGCTCTTCGTTACAAGATCCATCACGGCAAGGGAAGAGACCTCGTATTCGTTTTCTCCCATCAGTGATTCGGCTTCATCCAGGATTGAGAGAATGGATTCGAAGCTCAGGATTCTCTTTTGGAGGTAGAGGGCGAGCACATTCCTGAATTCGCTTCGCCAGAGTAATGGTGCAGCCCATTCTGGATCTGCCCTGAGAAGTTTTTCCGCTTGTACCGAGTGTTCTCCGGTTAGGTAGAGATAACTTATAATGTTCGTATCGACGACAATCATGGCCTGCCGTTTCTTTTCGCATTATTCAACTCAATTTCGGATAAGCGGTAATGGGAGGATTTTTCACGAAGTCTGGTTGCTGTAGCGATTATCTCCTCGGCATTTCTCCTACGGCTTTTCAAAGTATTTTCTATGCATGCGATTATCTCACTGTTAATACTCCTGTGATGCAATCGGGCAGATCTCTTGAGCTTGGCGTAAAGTTCCTCGGGTATATTCTTAACGGTGATTGCGGGCATCCTCTATCTCCTTTTTAATACCATTATGGTATCATTATGGTATTAAATATCGGGAAAGTCAATTCTTTTTAGGAAGTTCTCTTGATTATAACGAAAAATATTCTTACATCACCGATAGTTATCGGTTGCATATTGCAGCCGAACATCATTTCAGGCACCTTTCTCGTTGACAAAGTCATCATTATATGCCATCAGCATTCACAGTTGGATGGTAAGGATTAAATCTATAGGATTATAGTTCATTTTACAGGAATGGAAGCGATGAAACGATTGATAATCTCTGTTATTATATCCCTGTTCATGCTTTCGGTGACACGGGCAAAATCCCTTCGCATCAGGCCGGGCGAAACATTCGATAGGAGCACCATTAACAGCTATTCACTCACCGAGATCATTCTGCTGAGAAACTCCATTTTTGCGAACCGTGGCTATGTCTTCAAGTGCACGGCGCTCAACGATTATTTTTCTTCACAGGGATGGTATTCGGCTAATAAACATTTTACCTTCAGTATGCTGAGTACCGAGGAACAGAAGCTGGTTCAGTATTTCAACAGAATAGAGAAGGATCGTGAAGAGGAACTGAAGAAAAAATTGACCGGAGTGAAATCGTGCAGTAAGATATACGCTGTTTCGATTAAAGAAATAGAACCGATGCCAGGGAGATCACGCATCAATCGATCTCTCCTTTCCAGAGAGCTGGGCGAAGAGATATTTATTCCGTCATTTATATCAGTATCAGTTGAGAAGAAGAGTCGCTCTTTTATCGATACGCAGATTGCGATTCATAAAAAGCAGGATGATCGATACTATTACTGGTCAGCCTGTGTTGACCGGGGTGTAGTGAGAAAGCTTTATCGCTGCTATTTTGATCCGAACATGGGTGATGTGTGTGGAACCGGTTACTACTTTAACGGAGAGGGGAAGCTCCAGTTCGTTCGGGGGGCAGTGCCGAATACCGTCATCGGGTATGAATGGTACCTTCAGTATATCGGGAGGAAGCTCGCCTGGGCGGTTGTGACCGTACAGAATGCCGCAACGGAGAAGATTATTC
This sequence comes from uncultured Leptospirales bacterium, assembly GCA_964652955.1. Taxonomy (GTDB): domain Bacteria; phylum Spirochaetota; class UBA4802; order UBA4802; family JAKQUI01; genus CAZZCF01. The sequence goes on along the minus strand of CAZZCF010000234.1, from coordinate 3,261 downwards.
ATAAAAAGAAATTCTATTTTTAATCGATATGCAAAATAGTGTACCGTGCAGGGGGGTATCCTGATGCGCCGCATGTATATACTTGTCACGTTATTCTCTATCGTATCAATTTGCCTCGCCGATGGCAGGCCGGCAGACTATAGCTACGGTAAATATGAAGTTGGCCGAAGCGTACCCCTCTTCGGGGACAATGTGAACATCAGGGAGAAACCGTCACTGAATGCGGGGATTGTGGACAGGCTCCCCATCGCTTCTGTGGTGACCGTTGTTGAGAAGACCGAAGAGATCTTGGAGATTAAGAGATATAAGGAGCGCTGGTACCGGATGGAATATACAGACGGCAAGGGTAAAAAAAAGTCGGGGTATATCTGGGGCGGCCTGCTCGCCAAGGGATATCTTCATGAAGATCTTGATGGCGATGGCGAGAAGGAGTGGGCGCTTTTCGGAATTGTAGGGAGAACAGAATATCGTTCGGATTTCGAAGTACGATATGTCAAGAAGGGAAAGGTAATCTCGCAGGAGAAATTCGAGCCGATTGAGACGAGTAGTGACGATGGCGCCGGATTTTTCAGCTATTCCGTGTATACCGACGTTCTTGACCGGAGCGGATTTACGCCTCCGCTGAAAATGGTCAAGCTGATGTTCGAGTACGGTGCCTGTGACTACGCAAATGGTGATGTTATCTTTTATCTCAGTGTGAACAGGCTGCGATACGGCCTTACTGCCGTATGGGTGAGCGGTGAAGCGGGAAGTATCGATATTGAGTATATCTTTCCCCGAGATAAGGGTGGCGAGAAGAACTCTATCATCATAAAACATACGACAGAACAGCTTGATATGGATACCGGTAAAACAATATCATCAAAAACAAGATTTGAGAAGTACTTCTGGAACGGGAAAACGCTGGAGAAAAAGGAATGAGTGCATGCCGTCGGAGTACATTTCGAAACCAGACCGGATGTAACGGATTCCCCTAAAAAATGTGAAGTGTTGCGGTATGTGCTATAGTGAATTAAGAATGTTGAAAAGATAGGAAGGCACTGTGCGGCGATGATGAAGAAGCTCACTATAATTATTACTGCATTGACGCTCATCACGATTCCGATAAGTTCTTTTGCGGAGAAGAAGACGGCGTTATCGTGGTACATCGGCTTCGGTGTCGGAAGCGGCATTTCCTTCGGGGAGGGGGAAGCGTTTTACGAGGAGGGTGATACCATAGCGGTACCGCTCGTTCTGAATTTCGGTGTCGGCTTTCCTGTTGCCGGTCCCCTTACCCTCGGTTTCGACTATATCTCCTTCTCCCATTTCGCAGACTATTCGGTCAATGATAAAGAGGAAACGCGGGTGCTCAGCATCGACAACTTCTATGTTGCTCTGATGTATTTCCCCGGCGGGAACCGTTTTTTTCTCAAGGGCGCGCTGGGTTGGAGCTATCTCGGTGACTGGGAGTACGATTTCATCGATTCGACGGCAACCTTTTACGGCGGTCCGGGCATTACCGCCGGCACCGGATATTTCTTTCCGCTTGGCGAAACGCTCAATCTCGGCTTGCATCTCGAGTATTCCCGTGCGTGGTTCGGCAGCGGCCCCTATGAGTACACCGATATGGGCGTTCTCTACGTATCTCTGTACTGGCTGTGACGGAGATGCATAACCTGCCTGCGCCGGAACACTGGAGCTCCGGTGAGTTGACATGCTTAATCATTTCAGGCGGTCGGGAGCTTTTCAGGACGATAAAGAATCTGCGAAGAAAGCTGTTTATATCGTAAAACATATTTTTCTGCGATTTATTGATAACCACTCTATTCGAGAGAAACGAGGTATGAAAATGAAAGGAGCGGCAATTATCGGGGTGGTCTGCTTTGCGCGCAAAACCTTCGATTATGAAGCGGCCCGCGAAATATACGAGAATATAAAGGTCAGGCTCGGCGATATAGAAAACGTCACCTTTCACTGCATCGATGAGCTGGTCATTGAAATCGAAGACGCCCGAAAGGCGGCGGCTACCCTCCTGGCAAAAGGGGTTGATGCCTGTGCCTGCATCAGCGGTACCTTTCACCTGGGCCATCTGCCGCTGGAGATATATAAAGTGCTTCAGAAACCGCTGCTCCTCTGGGGGCTTCCCGAGCTTCCCTACGACGGCGGAAAGATTCGCCTCAACTCCCTGTGCGGCGTTCAGCTCAATGCCTCGAATCTCTACAAGGCGGGCATACGGAATTATCATCCTCATGTCGGTGAGACGATCGACGAGGACTGGATTGATGCGGTGCGGGTGCGATCAGCACTTCAGAATGCGCACGTGGGGGTTGTCGGCTCCCGTGCTCACGGTTTTTTCAATATTGATGTCTACGATCCGGCTCTGTACCGGGCCACCGGAGTGCTCGTTGATCACTATGAGATCAGCGATATTATCAACAGAGAGATAACCGACGAGGAAATCGGCGCCCGGAAGTACCAGCTAACCGATCGGTTTGATGTCTCTTCGATCACCGAGAAGCAGCTGACGCTCGTCGCGGCGCTCGCCGCAAAGCTCAATAGCTTCCTGACCGCTGAGAAGATCGATGCCCTCGCTATCAGGTGCTGGCCTGAGATGGCGCGTGATTTCGGCATTGCCCCCTGCGCATCAATGTCCCTCCTGCAGAGCGAGGACTCCATCCTTGCCTGCGAGGGTGATATTGACGGAGCGCTCTCCATGCTGGCGCACCGGGCCGCAGGCGCTGAGACTCCCTACCTTTTCGATTTCTCACAGATAAATCTGAAAGAGAACTATGCGCTCCTCTGGCACTGCGGTGTCGCACCCTGTAACCTCCATGACGGAAAATCAATCTGCTCGCTGGACAGCTACTTTGCCGGGGGCAGGGGAGTCACGGCTGATTTTGTCCTCAGGGAGGGGGAGGTTTCGATACTTCGCTTCGATTCGGCGGGTGACCGCTACCGGGTGTTCCTCCAAAAGGCCCGCGGCGTTCCCATGGAGAAGGAGCTGAAGGGCACCTATCTCAAGGTACTCTTCGAGGGGGATGTTCAATACGTTCTGGAGAAGATGCTGTACAACGGCATCGCGCATCACGCATCGATGGTATACGGTACCTTCATCCGCCCCTTTGAGATACTCGCCCGCATTCAGGGATGGGATGTCATTAAGTGAAAAGGGATGAGCTTTACAATATGAAATATGCCGTATATTTGAAGATTTGAAACCGCCGATTGCGGTGATTTTTCAATTCGTGATCTGTTATTGCTGATTCTTTAAGTTTGGAATTG
>CAZZCF010000233.1:0-5453 GCA_964652955.1 uncultured Leptospirales bacterium | reverse complement strand
AATTCAATATCTGTCATATCATTCCTGATAGAATATCCCCTTAATTCCAGAATGTTCGGATGAGGTAATTGCTTTGATGCTCAGGGACCGGCTTGTCGAATTATTAGAAAATTCATTGCAGAATGCTGTTGATGATAAAAAGATTGAAGATGTCGATCTGCCATCGATAAAGATTGAGTATCCCAAAGATGAACAGTTAGGTGATTATGCAACACCCTTTGCACTTGAATCCGCACGGATCTTGAGAAAATCACCAATTGATATCGGCAACATCCTCAAAGAGTATATCAGCAGGTCTCCGCTCGTCGAAAGAGTCGATGTCGTTAAACCTGGATTTATTAATATTTTCATTTCGCTGGATTTTCTTCACGAGAATTTATGTGCTCTCCTGAAAGACGATGAGGGGTACAGTAAGAATACTCAAAAATCTCCGAAGCGGATCAATCTCGAATTCGTTTCAGCAAATCCGACAGGCCCCTTGAATATTGTTTCTGCTCGCGCAGCTGCGCTCGGTGATTCGCTTGCAAATCTTCTTGCAGCCGATGGCCATAGCGTGCACCGTGAGTTTTATGTGAACGATTACGGCACGCAGGTCTATCTCCTGGGAAAATCAGTCCTCTGCCGATATCGAGAACTCCTTGGTGAAACGGTCGAATTTCCCGAAGATGGCTATCGCGGTGAGTATGTAAAGGAGATAGCTCGCTATGTACGGGATACATCCGCAGATGTCATTGCACAGATGGATGATGAAGAGGAACTCATACACTTCATGTCAGAGCAGGCGGTCAAGTACAATGTTCAGGAACAGAAGAATGATCTGGAACGCTTCAATATAGTCTTCGATACCTGGTTCAGCGAACGCTCCCTCCATGAAAATGGATATCTCACTCTGACGATAGAAGATCTGGAATCCCGGGATCTCATCTACACGGAAGAGGGAAAGAAGTTTTTCAAAGCATCCACGTTTGGTGATGAAAAGGATAGAGTTGTTATCAGGGAAGATGGCAGGCCAACCTATTTTTTAGCCGACATAGCATATCACAGGAACAAACGTGAGAGGGGATTCGACGTTCTTATCAATATATGGGGGCCGGATCATCACGGATACATCGACCGATTAAGAGGTGCATTGCAGGCTCTGGATATTCAGGATGATCAGTTTAAAATATTAATTGCGCAGCAGGTAAACCTGATAAAACAGGGTGAGACCATCAAGATGTCCAAGCGGCTGGGGAAGTTCTCGACAATGAGAGAGCTCATAGAAGAGATCGGTGTGGACGTTTCTCGATATTTTTTCGTTATGAGATCTATGGAGAGTCACCTCGACTTCGATCTCTCATTAGCCAAGAAGGAGAGCTCGGAGAATCCTGTTTTTTATCTTCAGTATGCACATGCCCGAATATGCTCGATATTTCGTGAAGCCGAGAAGCGGGGTATCGACTATAATCCGTCGTTAAGTGATAAGAAGATTCTGGATAATCGGGAAGCAATTGCTTTAATGAAAGCGCTTGCTCAATTCCCCGAAGAGATTCACGATGCCGCGAGGAATTTCGAACCACACAGAATAGCAAATTATCTCTTGAAGTTGGCCCAGGAATACCATAAATTCTATACTGAACACCGCGTCCTCTCGGAGGATTCTCTTCGAACACAAACGTACCTCTCGCTCTGCGATGCGGTAAGAGTTATATTGAAAAGCGGATTAAGTTTATTGGGCATCTCGGCACCGGAAAAAATGTAAATCAATGAAAAGAGTTGCAATTATCTCTACGGGGAATGAACTGTTATATGGTCGTTTCCAGGATTTTAACAGCTACGCAATAAGCAAATCGCTCTTTCCGACAGAATTCACTGTTGTTTTGCATATGACGACAGGCGATGTCGTCGAGGACCTCGATCACGCATTACGAACAGCACTTTCGTCTGCTGATATTGTGATCATAACCGGTGGTCTCGGTTCAACAGATGATGATAAAACAATCGAGGTTCTGCAACGGATATATGGATTCGAAACAGTGGTTCATAAAGAAGAGTATGAGAAATTTCAAAAATTTCTGGAGATTCTCGGAAGAGAGACACTGCAGGCCGACCTGAAGATGTTGTCTGTTCCGAAAGGAGCGACTGTCTTTCAAAATGAAAGGGGGTTTGCTCCGGGATTTGCGCTTGAGGATAATGACAAGCTTATCATTGTCATGCCGGGAGTGCCGTATGAAATGCAGTGTATGTTCGAAAATAAAGTTATGCCATTCCTATTCGAACGGTTGCAGGGATGCCGCGATCACTGTATCGTGAGAACAGTATTGATGAGAGAGTCTGAGATAAATGAACTGATTCAACAGATGCGAATACCCTTTGATGATATCGAATGGGGTATTACCACAACACCCGGTATGAACACGATAACCTTTGTGGCAAAGGGTGGATGTTCATTCTCACGAGAAGCCGTCATCAGTGAAGCGCGGAGGATATTTTCTACGAGAATGCTTATGCCAGAATCGGAAAATCTCGAAATGGAAGTGCTTCACCTTCTCTCGGAGAACGGAGTAACCATAGCGACAGCCGAATCGTGCACCGGTGGCCTCATTGCCAAGCGCCTGACTGATATTCCGGGTTCCTCGAATGCTTTTCTCGGGAGTGTTGTTGCTTACAGCAATAATGCGAAAATTGATTTACTGGGAGTTCCGGCAGAAATCATTCAACAACATGGCGCTGTCAGCGAGGAGGTTGCCCGGGAAATGGCTTATGGCGCGAAGGAAAAATTCTATGCACACATAGGTATATCAACAACCGGAATTGCCGGTCCCGAGGGAGGTACGGAAGAAAAACCGGTCGGCACTGTCTGTTTTGGCATGGCAACAGAGGGAGAAGTGCAGACTTTTACCGAGAGAATTGCTATGGACAGAGAAGGGGTGCGTTTTTACGCTTCACAGTATCTCTTGAACAGGGTTAGAATACACCTGTTGAGCATCAGAAAAAACTGATTTTTTATTTCAATTTAATTAACCATTTGATAAGTTGCCGCAGTATATTTGAAGTAGTATTTTCTCATTCCGGACGGAAGCACTATCAGTATCAGTTTAATCATTTGCCATGAAAAGCACTTTAAAATATTGTATGCCATTTGTTGCGCTCCTCCTGATCTGCAGTGAGGTCTTTACCGCGACGAATTCGCAATCGCTCTTTGAACAGGGGATGAAAGCTTTCGAGTCGGGCAATTACGGTTCTTCAGAGCTGCTCTTCCGGAAAATAATTGATAATGGTGATGACGAATATCGGGAGAAATCGTGGTTTTATCTCGCTCTCTCAATATTCAATCAGAAAAAATACAAATCGGCGATTTTCGAATTTAACCGGTTACTCCTTATCTGTACCTCGAGTGATCTCTGTTCTGAATCGAGATACTGGATTGCCGAGTCGTACTTTAAGCTAAAAAAGTACATAAATGCAATCGAGGAGTTTAAAAGATTTATTTCGACGAGCAAGAATAAACAGATGGTCCTTGCCGCTCATGTGAGGATTGGCGATATCTATTTCATTCAGAGCCGATATGATGAGGCAATAATCGAATGGAATAAAGCACGAGAGAAAAACGGTGAGGTGCAGAAAGACGGGGGCCTCCTGCTGAAAATCGGGGAGGCACATTTCCTCAATGAGGATTACGACAAAGTCCTTACACTGTTTGAACCCCTCGTTCATTCCGAGAAGGAGATCACAATCACTTCCAGTGCGAGATTACTGATCGGCAGGGTGTATCAGATAAAGGGAAATCACCGGAAGGCGCTTCAGGCGTTCATAAAAATTCCGGGCGCTCTCTCCCGTGAAGCGCCGTATTACGATGTTAAGTATTTCAAAGCGATATCGCTCCTCCAGTTGGGTGATATGGCGTCAGCACGTTCTCAGCTCGAATCGTTTATTCTCATCGGGGAGCGATCAGAGTGGTTCTATCATGCACAATATGAGCTGGGGAAAATATTAATTCGCTTCGGTGATGAGAAGCGGGGAATTGAGCTCTTAGAGGAGGTGCGAACCTCGACGAGCAGAATGGATTTGCGAAGTCAATCTGCTCTGGTGCTCAGCAAGATTTTTCTCAAGAGAAATCCCGAGGAAGCGATACCGTATCTCGAAGATTCAGTATCTCTGAATGATCCCGCTGAGCAGAAAGAGGTACTCCTCCTGCTCGGAAATGCGTATATCGAAGTGAAGAGATTTGAAGATGCGGAGAGGATCCTTGAGCTCGTGCTCGATACGTACCCCTATGATAATGACATTGATGAAGTACAGTTCCTCATATCGAGGGTATATCTTGAAAGAGGTGATATTGAAAAAGCAATTGCCGGATTTGAAAAGATAAAGGATATGAACCCCTTTTCGGACTATATTAACGAGTCTTACTTTTTTCTGGCAGTCGCCTATCATAAGAAAAACAGGAAAGAAGCGAAGAGCTCCCTGGAGAAATATTTAGCACTACCCAAAAGCAAGAGAAGAAATGAGGCATACCTCCTTCTGCTTGAGATATATTCATCCAAAGGGGACATACGAGAAGCGGAAAAGGTTGTTCGAATCCTGCTCAACAACTATTCCTCAAAAGAAGGTTTTGCTGAAGTCCTTTACGATTTTGCCATGTCATTAGAGGATGAGCGTCGCGAGCGGTATCTGAAAATAATAGTTTCACAGTATTCCCATTCCGTGAGTGCGGGAAAGATCCTCCTGCTCTGGGGTGATGTTGCATTCAAGGCGAAGGATTACAGAAACGCTGAATTATATTATACGCGATATCTCCAGAATGGCAAGCGAAGCAAAGCCGGATCGGTTTTTCTCTATCGTATAATATCACTCTACATGCAGGAGAAATATAAAGAGGTAATTTCTTTACTGGCAGAAGAGAAGAAGCCCGAGATGAGCAGTTATACAGCAAAGCAGCTTGTCATATGGAAGGGGAGGAGTTATTATCAGTTAGGGTACCATGAGAAAACCTATAATACTTTTTTGGGCCTCGAGTTGAACGATTTACCGTTATCCGATATTGTACTTCTTTCGCGATGTTCTTTACAGCTCGGAGATATTACAACAGCACGGATGACGGCAGAGATGCTGCAGGATGATAAAAACCTCTATGCGGAGGCTCTTTATTATCTGGGTGAACATTATCTGCAAAAGAACGATTTTGATACTGCAAAGACGTATCTGCTCGATGTTATCCTCAAATGCCCTGATTCCGAATTCGTCGATAACGCAAAAACGTCAATGGCAGAGCTGCATATCAAGCGGGGGTCATACCGTGATGCGATTCAGAAACTGAAGGAAATAAAAAAACCTCAGCTTGAAGATAAAAAAAATGCATTGTTAATAGTATCGTATTTCAAGACAGGCCGGTGGAAAGAGGCAGTCGAGATTACCAGAAGGAATCTGAAGAGATTGATCGATTCTCGATATGGAGAATCAGCAATTAAGGA
>CAZZCF010000232.1:0-5456 GCA_964652955.1 uncultured Leptospirales bacterium | reverse complement strand
GTAATCTGTGCTTAACTTCGTTTCCTGTTTTTCTGATCAGCCCCAAAGCATATTTTTCCAATCACGGAGATCTGAAGGCCTTCATTTTTGATGTGGGTTCAAATACAAATCTGTTTCAGAATTAATTCTTATTGACATTATAGGTAATCGTTCCCCAATAGTGATAATGATAATCATTATCATTAATATTGATCTCATCTGGGACTTGTAGTGAAGCAATTCATGAAAATTTTACTGGTCTTCTTTTCACGAACAGGATTTACAGAGAGACTCATCTATGAGGTGAAGGAGAAGCTTAAAAGCAGGGGAAATACGGTTTATGTAGAAAGGCTTCAGTCAATAAACGAAAAGAGTTGTCTTGGTGAGATATGTAAGGATTTACACCATTACCCGCTTATTATGCTTTCATTGTTCAGCAAGTGGTGGCGCAGGCGATATCTCTCAAACTATAATCAGGTTGAAGATGACATCGGCCAACTGCAATATTCCGATGTATCGGGTTTTGACAGGATCTGTATAGGGGGGCCAAAATGGGCTCATATTGCGTATCCGGTCGCGCGATATCTTCGTGTCGTCAGGGGTCTCGAAGGCAAACAGGTTGGATCAGTTTATACCTTTGGCGGGCCACCGCTTCCTGTTTTTGAACTGAAGATGTTTGAAGAATCGATGAATCGCATAATAAACGATAGAAACGCTTCTATTATTGCCCACCTTGGGATATCCAGCGCATATCATGAACTTGGAATAATGCCGTTATTCAGGGCAATAAGCCGTATCCGCTTTTGCAAATCAATTGATTATTATAAACTCGGGTCGAATTATTCATATAATTTGATCCAAAAATTTTGTGATACTGTATCAAGCGAAAAGGAGGATAGTCTGTGATTACTGGAATAAAACTGTTGATTGATAAAAGGCGTGCCGAGAAAGCGCGCAGTGAGCGGGAATATCCCCTCATAGAGAACCCTGAAGCTGTACCATCTCTGACGGTATTGCCTCTGATTGATTATTTCACCGAGCATCCTGAAGCAAAAACAGAACCCGGGGTTTCATACCTTGTAAGGGCCGGTGACTTCACCGTACTCCTGGATGTGGGATATAATAAAAAGGGAGAACATCCATCACCATTGCTTCATAACATGAATCTTTTCGGTGTCAATCTCAGCGACGTCGATGCTGTATTTATATCACACCATCACCTCGATCATCTGGGCGGGATGAAGGAACAACGGAATCATACTTTCAGCCTTTCCCGTGGGCCTGTTGATTTTCCTCCAATTCCGGTATTTTCTCCTTTGCCTCTAAAGCATTCGTCATACAATTCCAATCCCGATTCGGAAATCAGGGTCTCCCTCGGACCCGTAACAATTGCTCCGGGAGTATATGGTATCGGTAGTATTCCAAGAGCGCTTTATTTAATGGGATACACCGAAGAGCAGGCCCTGGCGGTTAATGTGGCTGGGAAAGGACTGGTATTAATCATAGGGTGCGGTCACCAGACCGTGGAACGGGTAATTGAAAGGGCCCGCAGGCTCTTCAATGTGCCGATATATGGCGTGATAGGAGGACTGCACTTCCCCGTTCATGGCGGACGCATTATGGCGGGGCCGCTGAACATGCAGGCTCTTGTCGGGGCAGACAGGATGCCATGGAATTCTATCAATGAAAAAGATGTGCATAATGCGATACGGGCGATTTCCGATGCCGATGTGAAACTGGTTTCACTCTCAGCCCATGACAGCTCAGACTGGTCAATAAATGAGTTCAAGAAAGCCTTTGGTTCAGCCTATAGGGATCTTCTGGTTGGAACGCCTATAGAACTATAAAGGAGTACCGTATAAGAAAAACGCACATTATTTATTGACTCACAGGCCGCTTTGGCTCTGAGGTGGTTTTTTATTCACAGTGAATGTCGGGTCTGTTTCATACATGCAATAATGTGAATACATACGGGATGCGCCGGCAATCTGGCGTTTATTGTCCCATTCAGGAGTTGCGGCCAGTTCGCCATACGAGGAAGCGGAGCTTCCGGGTATCGAGCGAGCTGGTCACCGGGCCTGCCGAGGTGCAGTAAGCGTCTGTCCTACCGGGAGAGAGAAAAAGCCGTTTCACTATTTTAGAAGTGGCGCATGCTCCACCCTGTTCCTGCCACTGTTCTTGGCCACGTAGAGGGCCTCATCGGCCTGTTTTTTAAGCTCATCCAGTGTCCTGCACGTTTCAGGGTAGCAGGAGAGCCCCAGACTAACGGAGGGATGAAGCTCCGGTCCTTCCAGATGCTTCAGAAAATCCAGTTTTTCCACGTTCAGTCTAACCTGCTCATTCACCTTCATGGCGACCTCAAGATCGGTGTCAGGGAGCAGGATGGTGAACTCGTCGCCGCCATAGCGTGAAACAATGTCGGTTTCACGGAAGGTTCCCGTAAAAACCTTCGCAACCTCGACTATATACTGGTCGCCAATCTCATGGCTATATCCTTCGTTCACCTCTCGGAAAAAGTCCATATCAGCCATAACCAATACCAGGGGGGTTCCGTTCTTTTTGGCCATGTCGAACCTCTTGTCCAGCTCGCTTTCCAGATAGCGACGGTTAAATACTCCGGTGAGCTTGTCGGTAACTGCGCGCAGGCTCGCATCCTCACCCCACTTGACCATCTGCGTTATGACCTGACCGCTGCTGTTGAGTCGTTCCGTGGTCCTGTGCAGCATGTTTTTCATGACATTAATGGCGGCATGAGAGGACAATTGCATCATATGAAAGAAATCATCCTTTTGCAGGCGCAGCATCTCACAGTCCTCGTTAGCGATACAGGTGGCGGAGCGCGGCGCATTGTCGAAGATAGCCATCTCCCCGAAGAATTCCCCCTCCTTAAGAACCGATATTTCCTTATACGTGCCGTCCTTTAAGGATATTCGTACGGACAGAGAGCCGCTTTTTATGATATACAGCTCTTCACCATCCTCATTTTCGTGAAAAACGACTTCGTCTTTCTTGTATCGGACCAGCTCAAGCCGCTGAGCGAACTGGTGCAACTCTGACATTTTAAGGCTCGAAAGCATGCTGGTGCTCTTTAAGAAGTTGATGAGCTCGTTCTCTTCTATGGTTGCGACCTGAAAGCCGTTTCCGCCCACTTCGCGCTGATCGAAAACCTTGGTGAATGCTTTTTCCACCAGCTCGAGAAAGTCTTTTTCATGCTCGGGATAGGAGGCCACTCCGATACTGAATGTCTGCCGATGACTTTCCCTTCCCATCGCTGCACCGATATCGAAGGCGCTCATTTCGTCGAGATACCTTTGAGCGAGCTCTGCCGCTTCCTCGAGCGGAGTGGCCGGCAAGATGATGATGAACTCGTTGCCACGATACCGGATGGCAATGTCATCGCTGCGAAGCAGGCTCTGGAGCTTATTCGATATAGCCTGCAGGGCGCTGTCCCCTGCTTCGTGACCGAATGAATCGTTGATAAGCTTGAAATTATCCGGTTTTATGACCAGCAAGCTGAAGAGGGGCTCCAGAAAGGAAAAATTTTTTGACAGCTCATCCTCCAGGTAGGTACGGTTATACACTCCGGTCAGCTTATCGAAGAACATCTGCTTCTTGATTTCATCAATCCAACCCGTCTTCTCGCTGATCAACCGGTGTGTCATACGCTGGCGGCCGGAATTTACGGCAATGAGCTTATGATACACTTTCGCAAAGATATATGAGTATTCATCCAGGAAGTCCACCAGCTCAACACCTTCCCCGGGAAAAGTGATGAGAGTCGTGTCTTCAGCCGCGATGGCAAAGGAGGTTCTGGTCCCGTCTTCAAAGAATTCGAATTCACCGAACATCTCGCCTTTGATGAAGCGGGCTATTGCCATAGAATCAGAAAAACCTTCATTCTTTTTTACTTCGGTGAGGTTGTTGGTGATGATCACCTCACCCTTTTTTATAATGAAGAGCTGCCTGCTTTTTTCACCCTTCTTGAAAATAATGTCGCCCTTTCCATAGTCGACGAAATCGCTTCGTGAGGCAAATACAGAGAGATCGGAATCGGTTAGATCCGAGAATATGTCGGTTTTTTTAAAATACTCAATTAAGCTCTGGGTTTGTTCTTTCTTCATGACCATTTTTAACTCTTTCCATTCCTAATTGTAATTATGGGGCTGGCTGCATAGATGTAAGCATCAAATTATACCAAATTCTTGTGCGCGTAATAATATGTTTATTTAATTTATTCCAGATAAAAATCAAGCAGTTTTAGGATATCTCTGATTAAGTTTGCACCATCCGACCTGCCCTCTTTTTTGCCCACCCAAAATTTGGGATTCGATTCTGTATGGTACGCAGAGAGGAAGTATTGTATATAATGAAACGGTTTTATAGTGATCACAATGCCGAGAAGATGTTGAATATCTTCTGTCATTATTATTTAACCATTTAAAATCTTTATTGTTTTTGAAAATAATCCAGTCAACGTATATTCCCGAATTCATAAAGAATCAGCATCACGAGTTATACTAATGAGATACTATGCTATATATAAATACAGTATGAAATACATTTAATCGGTAAATGTATTGATGGCGAAAGTTGCCTGAATGACAGTATGATTAAATCATGAAAGGAAGGGATAGGCGAGTCTTCGCAACCGAGGGTGCCGTGCTCTTGAGAATCGAGCTGGTCACCGAGCCTGTCGAGGTGTTCACCGAGCCTGCCGAGATGCAGCGAGCTTCTTTCCTGCAGGGAGATCCGATGCTCACCATAGATAGAACCTCTGCCCTTCTGGGGCGTAAGTTCTATGCTTATCTAGGAAAATTTCAATATTTGAAAACAGATTGAATGTATTAAGAAGACATATTCGTATAGATCCAGCCATATCTAAGGAGTTAGCTGTGGAACTTTCGTGGGGACGGCGACATTGAACTGACACGCAGTGCACAAATAAAGGACGGCGTTTCAGATTGTATTGAATCGCCGCCCTCATATGTCACGAATAAACACTGTTGAGCGTTCAAAACATCCGTCAGTTCGTAGTTGTTATTGCTTCCTGATCATCCGATTTGCGGACCACAATTCTCTTCAGGAGCCCTCGAAGACGTTTTTTGCTGCTATCAGGCAAGGTCGAATCGGTCAAGGTTCATTACCTTGTTCCACACCGCTACAAAGTCCTTCAGAAACTTCTCCTGTGAGTCCTCGCATCCGTATACTTCTGCCAGCGCCCGGAGCTGGGAGTTCGAACCGAAGATGAGGTCGACACGGGTGCCGGTCCACTTGAGTTCGCCCGTTGCGCGATCACGACCCTCGAACACGTCTTCGTCTTCCGAGGTTGCCTTCCACGTCGTGCTCATGTCGAGCAGATTCACGAAGAAGTCATTGGTGAGCGTCTCCGGCCGCTTGGTGAAGACGCCGTGCCGGGACTGTCCGAAGTTGGCATTCAAGACGCGCATGCCGCCAACGAGAACCGTCATCTCAGGAGC
>CAZZCF010000231.1:0-5522 GCA_964652955.1 uncultured Leptospirales bacterium | reverse complement strand
CATTCGCAGCGGATCTGAACAGCACACAGGTCTATCAACGCATTATCAAAAATAAGGTTATACGAATCGGCATATCAAAAAACTACCCTCCCCTGAACTTCAATTCAGGCGAAAAGGGACTTGAAATGGAGATGATAAAAAAGCTCGGTGAATTCCTTGATGTCAAGGTTACTCTGGTACCCCTTGATGTACAAGAGTATATACCCGCTCTTCTGGGCCAGCGCGTGGATATAATCATCGCAGGGCTCTCTCGAAATCTCGTACGGGCAAGAAAGATATGGTTCTCTCAAGCCTATATCACGGTCACTCCCGGCGTGCTGGCACGCAAAACGGCGCTCCCTCAAACAAAGTTCGGTGAGCTCTTCGAGGAAAACCCGATACGTACTATCTGGGATCTCAAGAAACTGACACAATTCAGCTTCGCGGTTAAGAAGGGAAGCTCATACGAGTACCTGCTGAAAAACCATTTCCCCGACATGCCCAGGAAATTCTTCACCACCAATAAAGAAGGGCTCAAACTCCTTCAAAAAGGGGAGGTACACGGTTTTGTACACGATTCTCTATTCCTTGAATATCTCAACAACAGCAGTGCCAAGATAAGTAGCGCGTACACCCTTTTACACGGCGGGCGTCAGGTTGAGAAGATATGCATTGGGCTCCCTTTCGGTGATGTTATCCTGAAGAATCAGATAGACCTGTTCATAGCTGAAATAGTGCGGCAGGGATACATCGACAGCTGGCTCAAAAAATTCAATCTCAAATAAAATATAATAGTAACTATGGAAAAAAAAGTACACTTTACACTACTGATTGGAGGATTACTGTTTCTGCTGTTAAGTAATCACACAGCCTACGGGGCTGCAATTGATCCCTCGCTCTCCAAACTGAGCTTTTCAGGTTTTCTCAGAATACGAACCTGGTATACCTCAAGTACGATTAAAGTCCCCGATACGTTCCCGGCAACAGATCAGCATAAAGATGTCGACTATCAGGATCTGTTCTTTCGAAATCGTTTCAACATAAAGGTGCTCCCCACTATTGAAATTCGCTCGGTATTCGACATCATCTCAGCGCTCGGCAAGGAAGAAACCGGTTTCTCGATGGAAGAGGGCACGACAAACCTCGTAACCCGTGATGTATACACCGTTATCAAATTCTCCGATCGCTCTGAACTTGAGGTTGGTCTGAAACCCTTCAGCCTTCCGGGAGGCTACATACTGGCACGGGATGCAACGGGCATTCAGTATAATCACGATTTCTTCAATAGGAAAATCAACGCCTATGCTGCAATCATTAAAGCATTTGATGACGCCGACGATACCTTTGGAGAACAATCGGATCCCCCCGACTATCAGGACGATAATATCTACTACGCCGGTGCAAATATAACTTTTATCCCTGACATAAAATCAGAAACCTATTACGTATACGAGTACGACCGCTATACCACTGATGATGATCCGCGGGAAGCAACGCTAAGCTGGATCGGACTACACAATAAACTCGTACCGGGAAACTGGCTCATACGCATTGGAGGTATATACAACTGGGGATTCGTCCGATGGCGGGACGAAACCGGTCAGGTTATCCGTTCTGACATAAACGCGGGACTCCTCGAATTCGAGGCGGGGTATAAGTTCAATGTCCTACACTGTAGCCTCATTGCCGAAGGTGCAACAGGCGATCCAGATGACCCCGATGATGAACGGTCATTCCAGGACATTAAATCATCTCACGGGTTTTCGCTTATTGCAGTCGATAACACCGGCGGGCTCGCCATACGGGGCAGCGGTGAATCATGCTGGTACGGTCTCTATGGTGGCGGTCTGAAGCTTCAATCGACCATTCTCGATTCAGTCCTGGTGAAAATTAAACTCATGCACTTCAGAACTGCGAAGGAGCTTGAACGGAAAGGGAAAAAGTCAACCTGGTTTGGTGACGAACTCGACTTTGAAGCTGAATACCGATATCGGGAGGTCCTCTCCTTATTCTTCAGCACCGGTGTCTTCAGACCGCAGCGAGCATACACTGCGCTGGAAATCATTGATCATGCACCCGGCGGTGTCATTCTCGAGGTTATGGCAGGTATGATGATATCCTACTGAGGAGCTCACCCCTCCATTTCATTCCATAATTATCTTGGAACTCTCAATAACAAAACGCTTATGAACATTGTTGAGCATCTTATCAACGGTATTCAAGAGCTCGCGATCTGTTGATCGCTTCTGTACATACCTGTTAATTTCATTCAGCTCGAGCCTGAGCTTCTTGCTCAGATCGTCAACTGCCTGCGCATAGGTAACGGACGTGGGTGTTCTGAATTCTCTTTTCCGCTTCTTGAGCTCGGCATCAAGCTGCAGCTGTAACTCCTGACGTTCCTGCTCCATTTTTTTCAACCGGTTCAGAATATCCTGAGAAACTGTTAAAAAGTTAATAGGGTTCATCAGTTCATAAAAGAAAAGGTCCAATCCCTTTCGCAGAAAAATCATCTCAGGGAGATCATCACAATAGAAACTCCTTTCAATAGTGTTCTTCATGGTGGCATCGATGATAATTCTATTCTTGAGCTGCGCCGAGTCAATCGCTCTGAAAGCGAGATCAGAGCCCTGCAGTATCTCCCCATTAATTATCGAAGCTCTCTGATGAATGATGTCAATGCTGATAGTGATCGTATTCTCAGAACGATTCATGGTATTAATCGCTTCAACATTGCTGAAAATTCGGTGCGCAACAGTGGCCGCAGTTTCTGGATCAGCAAAAAGGCAAATAATGTGCCCATTGCTATTCATCGATACGACTCCACTGTTATTTACTATTTCAGTGGTTACCGCTGCATTGATACTATTGAGATAAATGATCTTATCCGACAGGTTGAGGCGATCAAATTCCGCTTGGAAATCAGACACCTCAATTGAGAGTATAGTCATATCCTGTGTTCTAAGATTTTTCATCAATGAGGTATCAGCAGCCTTCTTTGTTATTATTTTGGGAGAATCATCAAAATCGGGAGCTTCAAATTTTCGAAAAACATTAGTAATAAAGTGATCGATTTCATCGAGCTCCTCCTGCGGAAGCAATCTCAGGAGAGGGATGATATCATGACTTATGGCATACTCTTCCTTGAGAAGCGAAATTAAAAAATAGGCGAAGTCAACCGATCGCAAACTCCCGATGATCGAGAGAATCTCCCGCTGAATCCCCTTATTCTTAATAACCATCATGTCCTGAATATTCCTCAACGCTTCCCTGCTCCCCAGTTGAATGAGCAGTGAACAGGCGTAAATCCGAACTTTTATTCCGGAATCTTTGAGATACTCCTGAAGTGTGCGGATGACCTTCCTCTTGTCATAATTACTTGAGTACACCAGAATGTATCCGATGGCGAGCACGATAGCGTCTTTCGGATCAGAAGCATCAGATCGGTAGAAGACATCGTTCAAATAGTCAATATCGGCTTCATCTCCACATCGACCGATACAGAGAATTGCATGCCGCTTTATTTCGCCGTTACCGCTCGATTCTATCAATCTCTTGAGAATGTGATTGGCCATCACATTTCCCTGCAGGTCCCGTTGTTCAAGAATCCTGAGCATTGATAGCACCAGTGATACATCATGCTCGTCATAATCCTTTATAAAATCCAGCATGATGTTCAATGTCCGCTGCTCGGAAAATTGCGCGAGCAGTTGCACACACCGCATCTTTTCACTGTCATCACCTGAGGTGAGCATTACCTCGAGCTCTCCCAGCATATAGGAATAATTCAGACGAGAGAGCGCAAGCATCGACGCATCCAGTATATCAGAATCCGGATATTTCTTAACATAATTATAAATCTTAACGAGTGGGGTTGAGGCATTCTTGATGTCCAGTGAGCCGATTATCCTGCAGAGTCGAACTATCCTATCACGGAGATAGCGTTTCTCAAATTCAATACTCTCAATTCTCGATGCGGCGATCTCCCTCGCTTTAATATCGCCCTCATGAAGAATCGCAATCAGCTTCGATAAATCGTCCTGATAGCGCTGGTCGAGATAGTAAAACTGCTCGGATATATTCATCAGATGCTTGTGAATTGTAGAGGCATCCCCGACTTTCAGGTAGTTGATAATCTGCTTTTTCAGCGTCGGATTGAACTGTTCGAGTATAAAGTGACGTATCTGCTGAAAGTCGTCTGGAAAACTCTTTTCAGCAACATCCTTTACCATGAACTCCTTTCGATAGGTCTCGAAATAGGTTTCCAGAGTCACAATAATGTAGTTGTACATCTTATCGCGAAGGAGATTATTCTTCCTGTTCTCAACGAGGTTGTTGAAATACCGCTCGAAGATCTCTACGATAATGTCATTCCCCTTCTCAGTATCAACCGGGAGCGCAATTAAGTTTCGAAAGAGCTTATCGGGATCCCGCAATTTTTGAACATTTGATACTATTTGATAAAGGATCAGAGCAACCAGACCCGATTCCATCGAAGTCAATGCTTTCATGGTGTAGATGATAAACTCACGATGATTGCAGGAAATCATCGCATTAATAAAGGCAGACTTGATCCGGTCACTATACCCATCAAAATTTCTGGTCATCTTTCCCAGAAGCACCCGCATCTCCAGAATGCTCCGATCCTCGACTTCAGGCTGATAGGTGAAAAAACCATCTTCCGTGACACCCGCTTCAAGCTCCTTTATTATGCGATCACAAAAGAGGGATATCGAATAGTATGTCGAGAAGATGATCTCATCACTTTCCCCTTTCAAAAATTTTTAAATACCGTCGGGTCGTCAAAAGAGGATAATCCAATTATTGCCAGGGATCGTATCGATTTATCAATCTCCTTATTCTTTGAGATCTGCATGAAGTAATCATAGAGCTGTTTCGAACCGGAACCGATATGCCGCAACACATCGAGCGCTCGTGACACTAACCGGTGAGCATTCTCATTCTCCCGGTGAGATTCGACAAATTCTATGAGCGTTTCAACGTAGTTGAGATCACCGAACAGCTCGATGTGCTCGAGTATATCCATCCGCTCATCATCGCTCAGCTGTTCATTCAGAAGACTCATCAGGGTCGTATGAACATCGTCACTGTTTACGCGCTTCAGGACCGAAATGGCACTGGCACGGACAACAGGTTCCTTATAAATATCACGGAGGAGTATCTTGATTCCATTCTCCGAATGCTGAATCCCTAACAGTTTATGGAATGCAATGCGCTCATAGGGAACGAGCTTGAAATTCTTGCTAATCTCAAGCTTCATGGTCTGGAGGAAATCTCTATCCTTTTCCATACGCACCCCGGGAATTATTACGTGATTCTCTTTATACCTAATAATAAACGAAGGTACCAGAAAGTCCAACAAAATTATAAGCACGGTATGAAACTGAAAATGCCAAATACAAATAGTATTCATTCACCTTCGTACTATTCCCCTTACCTTTGAACAACACGAATACATAAAGCACATTAATACCCGTATATAATAAACATAAATTCAACAAAAATAGTTTGACTATTATTATTGA
>CAZZCF010000230.1:0-5527 GCA_964652955.1 uncultured Leptospirales bacterium | reverse complement strand
ATAAAGTTAAAAACTGGATAACAAAGCTCTGGAAAAGCTATAAGGCAATACAGTATATAACATTCGGATTGTTTATAATAGTATTATTATCACTAGCTATTCTTATTATATTTGATGTGGGATCGGGCATTATTAATCAGATTGCATACAATATTGAACAGAATAGAGAGTGGAAGTATGAGACAACTGGTCTCAACGATTATTATTATGTTAACGAAAGAATGAATGAGTTAAGAAATGAATACGATAAATATTACAAAAAAACCAAAGAAGAAAAGAAACAGTATAAAAAACTTGATGAGATACTTAACGGAAATTCAAAATCAGATAAAGAAACCTGGATTCAAGTAATGAAATATATAATAATAAATAATTTATTACTTGAATAAGGTAAAACCTAAATCCCTGAAAACAAAATTCAAAGATGAAGACAATAAAAAGCAGTAGGTGTGTGATTCGTAGAGATCCTTTCAATTATTGTAGATATGTTTATCATGAAGGATGCTTCTTTGGTCAGATCCAGGTTGAGGTAGTGGGTAGTGTCAATAATCTTTCTCGCTTTTTGTTGAAGTCATCAAGTTGACAACTCACTGGGACATTTCAACATCCGGGGGACTAGCTTCGCTAGGGCAGCGAGCAGGCGGCCAGGATGGCCGCCGGAGCAGTACTAAAAGAATATCATACAAAATAACATATATATTTACAAATAAATTAAAAATCCCAACCGGTTGGGATTTTGCCGTGGGGCAAGGCGGCCTTGTCGCTAACAGCTGCCGGAGCCGCCAAGCACCGGCCGCTCCTTGCCATCTCCCCCAAGGGGACTTCCTCCCTTCGGTCGGGCGTAGGCATCGCGGCATTCGTACATCCTGTACAGCAGACGTGGTATTTGCGGCGGGGTGAGCGAGGATGTTGAAATGTCCCAGTGTATTTGTGAAAGTCGATATCATCATACATCATCATAAAAACTTTTAACCACAAATAAGTATGACACCTTTTGAAGGGTAAGTGTTCCAAATAAAATAGCTTTTCACATAAGGGGACCTCTACAAAATTTTAATATGATGTCCCCTTGTCCAAACAAAAAGTCTCTTCAAGAGACGGGATGAAAATTGTCAGAAATAAAAACGTTTGACACCCTTACAGAAGATTGTATAAGCTAAATGCGTTTAGAATTTTTGACATAGAATACTCTAATGATATTTTACTGAAATGGTAAAAAAATATCTGCTGTGGCTTATAGCTATTGTATATATTCTCAGCCCATTTGACCTGTTACCTGATTGGATATTTGGCGCCGGATGGCTTGATGATCTTGGGATTCTTGGACTTATCCTCTGGCTGACCTCAAGAATGGGAAAAGGCGAGAAGAGCAGGGAATCATCAAACTATAGAGAAAACCAAGACGCGTCGGAGAATGCACAGAAGGATAATACAATCCATGAAGATGATCCTTATAAGATACTCGGCCTGAAACATGGCGCGAAAAAAGAGGATATCAGGAAAGCATATGCGAAACTGGCCGCCCAATATCATCCGGATAAGGTCCAACACCTGGGCAGGGAATTCCAGGAACTTGCTCATGAAAAGTTTATCGCAATTCAGAAGGCTTACAATACTCTCATCTGATACCTCTCTAAATTTCGCATTATAAAAACCGTAAAATTATTTTCCTGAATTTAGAATCAATGGCATTCCGCTAGCTTTCGGATTTGTCGGCATTATTACGAAAGCAGTGTTCTGTTAATTTACGAAATCCCTGTATGCTTCCATAGCTTCATGCTGCAGGTAATTTGGCTAAGAGTCCTATCTATCCAAAAATTACTAACAGTTTAGTCGAACAAAAAATTTCTTCAAGAAGAGACGAGACGAATAGTACAGGCAGTAATATGTTTGAATTAGCAGAAGGGGAAATATCGGAAACTTTTATGTGACATATTCAATTGGCCAACCGGTTGCCCAATTGGAGTGGAGTAAGTACGTTGAACATATCGTCCAGTCAGGTCCGACCCGTACCGGTACGGCGCCATATATAACGGCTTTTTCTCCTTGACCGTGCCCGCTTCCCTGAGTACCTTTACTGAGAAGGGACTAACCGTGGCTAAATTAATACATCTCGATGATGCGAAGGAGCGGATCGCACAGCGCAAAAAGCGAAAGCTCCTGATGCTCGGCTATCCCAGATTAACCGATCCCGACGGACACGAGCACGTGCTCGTCGCTTTTATACTGGAGCGTCATGCCGGGCGTATCATGTACTGTTTCGATATCGCCGAATCAGAAGAGGATACCCTCTTCAGCGGCTATATCGAGAGCCCCTACTATACCGGTTTCGGGGAGATTCACCTGAGCGACATCGACCTCAGCACTACCGACATCATCCTCTCGCCCGCCGACCTTCAGCGTGAGACATTTCCGCCTCCCGGATGGAGCGATTGACCTCTCCGATTCCGGGAGTCCGCCATGCCGTTCAGCGCCAATAATCGTATAGAGGACGACTACCACAGGTCTTGAGATACAGGCCGGTTGACAGGAGAGCATATCATGCAGGGTGATAATAGCAACAGAGCATTTTCATTGCGAATGCACATGATTATTTTTCTGCTCATCTTTAGCCAGTGCTCTTCCTCTCCTTCCACTGCCGAACGTGAAGCGGTGATTGCGCTGCAACCCCTGGGCACCGTTAACAAAAAGATCATTGAAACGGTCACCGGCGAGATCGAGCGGGTCTATCGTGCCAGGGTAATAGTCCTGCCCGCACGGAAGCTTCCGAAACGTTCATACTATCCGCCGCGGCGGCGGTATCGTGCCGACGTTCTTCTGGACTACCTGAGGGAGATCGGCGGCGATCGGTATGATAAGATCATCGGGCTGACAACGAAAGACATCTCGGCAACAAAGGGGAAGCATTACGACTGGGGCATCTTCGGATACGGATCCCTCGGCGGAAAGCCCTGCGTGGTCTCAACCTATCGGCTGCGGCGCGGGGCATCGTGGAAGCTCTTCAGGAACAGGCTCGCCAAAGTGGTCATTCACGAGCTTGGACATACCTTCGGTCTCGACCACTGCCCTACCCCCGGCTGCGTGATGGAGGACGGGAGGGGGACTGTCAAAACGGTCGACCGGGGGACCTGCGAATTCTGTCCGATCTGCCGCGAGCGCATCAGGGAGTTTCTTCGACAGGTTGCTCATGGAAAATGAAATTGAAGTACATCTCTTCGGATCACTTCACCGGGCTATGAAGGGTGATGGGCGGTCTCCGGTTACCGTTCGCATCACGTCACCGTCATCACTCGCAGATATCCTGAATCCGCTCGGCATCCCTCCCGAGCGGGTTCAGCTTGTCATGATAAATCACCGTGCAGTGAACCGGGAGACCATCATCCATCCGGGTGATCGGGTCGCCCTCTTTCCCGGCGAGTATCCCGTCTTCGCCGACTGGAAGGATTTCCGGTATTGAGCTCAGTGTGCCCGGTGGAGAAGAAAAATTTACTTCACCGGAATATCACCCATGCTGCCTCTTCACTGTTCATGATTAAACAGACACCTTTCGATTTTATAACAACCCGAACATTTCCGTTTATAAATTGCAATTCATGTGCCTGCACAATTAAATTTTTACCTTCACGCTCCGATATAATTAATAACACGGTATACAATTGTCATTCATGCAATGAAACGAACTGCTGTTCATATAATTACCTTTTTCCTGTTTCTCTTTGTCACCTGTGCGCCGCCACTGTACCGGCAGGGGTGGATGTTCTATCCCTCGGGGAAGAGAAAAACGATTCTCAGAACCGCTCACCGGTACCTGGGCGTTCCCTACCGATGGGGTGGCGCCACGCCGCGCGGCTTCGACTGCTCGGGTTTTGTAATGTACGTGTACCAGAGAAACGGCATCCGGATGGGGAGATCCGTTGAATCGCAATTCCGGCGGGGACGGAGAATACCCTTCAGGCAGCTCAAGCCGGGAGATCTCGTCTTCTTCAAGACCTCGCGCAAGCGGTTCTCACATGTGGGAATTTATTCCGGACGGCTTCGTTTCATTCACGCACCGAGTTCGGGCAAGACGGTAAGCTATGCGAACATGAGAAATTCCTACTGGCACAAAAGGTACATCGGTGCGGTAACCTACTTCCGATAGGTGTCCCCCCCCTTCACGATATCGTCAATTACGTGCCGGGAGCATCCCTCAATCGGCTTTCACCTGCACGATCAGCGCACCGGTATGCTATCACCCTTCCGCAGCATTTGACTTTCCCCGAAAGGAAGCTTATCTTTCATGATATCCACAACAGCTTTTTACATTGCACAGATACAGGAGGTTCCCATGATTGAAACGCATGCACAGGTCGTCAGTCAGAAACGGCTCCCCAATGTCGGTCAGATTGTTCAGAGCAAGGATTACAACACGCTCTGGAGAGTCATGGAGCGACGGGAGATCTGGGAGAATATTCCCGACGATCCGGAGACCGGTGATCCGCGAATGGTCCCGGCAATTTATATTCTCTACTGGAAGGTGCACGAGCGGGGCGTTCCGGGGGTCGGCAAGATGCTCGGGTATGCCTATACCCTGCACGACAACACTTTTCAACTTCACTGGGATATTCTGAAATAAACACTGAAAATTCGTACCGCACCGGACGAATGCACGTACTGAAAGAGCACAGGATCATCGCAGGCAGGAGGAGATTAACCGAAATCCTCACCGATGAGCATTATAACCGAATACCATTCCTGAAATGATAATCCTTCCATCAGCACAGAGAAACCACGGTGAATAATTTTTACCGCTCCCTGTTCAGCAGCTCCACTATCTCCGGATAGCCGTTGTTTTCCGCAAAGTGCCGCGCATCGAACCCGTACTTATTCTTCGCCGTGACATCGGCGCCGTGCTTCAGAAGTATCTTTACCGCTTCCCTCTTCCCAACAATTGCCGCGGCGATGAGCGGTGTGGCTCCGCTATCATCCCGCGCGTTGACATCGGCGCCGTGCTCCAGGAGCACCTTCATAACGCTTATCCGATCCCGTACCGCTGCCGTGAAGAGGGCGGTCCATCCCTGTGCATTCTTCAGATCGGGCCTGGCTCCGCGCTTCAAGAGTATTCGCACGGCACTCACATGACCCATTGCCGCTGCGATGTTCAGCGGCGAATTGCCCTCTCTGATGATGTTGACCTGAGCGCCGCGATCGATGAGATCCTCAAGAGCTGTTACATTACCCGACATCGCCGCGAGAATGAGATCATCGTTTATCTCAGCTGAACCGATACCCTTCTGCAACAGCACGCAGAGAAGAACAAACAGAAAAAGAACACCAGTTTTCACTGCTAATTTCATAGGCCTTCTCTCAGCCGTATTTCAACCGGTGGCAATAAAAACACATAAACCGCCGCCGGTCAAGCCTTATACAGATTATAATCATCATGCGCCATTGCTTCTTCACGAAAAGCGTCTTCAAGAAAGGCTGGCCGCTG
Organism: uncultured Leptospirales bacterium; assembly: GCA_964652955.1. GTDB lineage: Bacteria > Spirochaetota > UBA4802 > UBA4802 > JAKQUI01 > CAZZCF01. Next base: position 54 of record CAZZCF010000230.1, on the reverse strand, counting down.
GAATACAATTTTTTTCATGAAAGAGAATTAGTGATTGATTAAAAACATGTATCG
>CAZZCF010000229.1:0-5546 GCA_964652955.1 uncultured Leptospirales bacterium | reverse complement strand
CCATATACTGGATATTGTGGAAAACGCCACAAGAGCCGGTGCAACACTCGTAGAAGTAAAAATCGTCAACAACAGGGAACAGGATCTCTTCCAGATTATCATACGTGATAATGGAAAGGGAATGGATGATGACATGGTAAACAGGGTGCGCGATCCCTTTACCACTACAAAAACCGAACGAAGAGTAGGACTGGGAATACCCATGCTGGAGCAAGCAGCAACGGAAGCTGAGGGCAATCTCACTATTCGCTCTATGAGAAATCAGGGGACCGAGATAATTGCAACCTTCAAATCCAGTCATATCGATCGGAAACCGCTTGGCGATCTCGGATCGACACTTATTACCCTGATAATGGGGAATCCCGATATCGATTTTGTTCTGAGCTATGACAGCGACGGCGAAGAGACCGTTGTGGATACGAGGGAAATAAAATCGGAGCTCGATGAGGTACCGATTACCGAGCCCGCTGTTCTCAAGATGATACGGGACCTTTTCAAGAATCTCGATAATTTTTAAGAAAAGAGTACTAACGTAATTGCGGGCGAACCTGTTCGGGAACAGTTGTGATGGACGACACCCGGGTCCCGCTTTTCTCCCGAGAGGAGATAGCACTCGCGTAACCGACTATCACTCAGAGTCCCTTCACTGTCCTTTATTCTATTCTTATAATGAATTTCAACATTGAGCTTTCAGAATTGACCGAAAAAATCATTGAAATTATCAGTAAGCTCTGTGTAATCTGTGCTTTCAATTCATTATGAGCGTATCTATAACCGTTTCATCATTTGTCAATAACCTATAGCACTTCTTGATAGTGAGACACGGTATACTATTCTTAATTCTACAATCAGGAGAATGAAATGATTAAAGCATTCAACCGCATCGAAAAAAAGGCGCTGATCGCCATTCTCAAATTCATTGTCAATGCCGATGGGATAATCGAAGAGGAGGAGACCGCGAAATTAAATTCCATTGCCGAGGAGAAAGGCTTTGATGATTTTACCGAAATATTTGCCGAGGTTGATAATGAGATACAGAGCTTCGAGGACTTGCAGAAGTTCATTATTTCGAATACAATTTCACAAACACATAAATACGATATTCTGAAACTCGCGTTGGAAATTGCTGCAATTGGCACAATCGTGCCGGAAGAAGCAAAAATCGTAAAGATCATTGGCAAAGAGTGGGATATCGATATACCCTCGGTTCTCAAGGGGGAATAGGAGGACAGCTCTTAAAAGAGGGTGCGCAGGGGTTTATACGTAAGCTCTTGAAGATCAAACTCAAGAAAGCGTCTTTCCCCTTTCTCATCGATGAAAGTTGCTTTAAAAATATCACCAATTTTTGAGTTATCTTTCAATTCAATAATACCGTAGTCTATCATCTGAAGGAAAAACGTTCGTATAATTCCAAAAGACATTTTTTGAATATTCAGATCGGGATGATGCTCGTGATCGTACAGTCCCAGATTAACATCGGCAACCGAGAAATCGCCAAAACAGGAATCGATGTTAATCCCTGTCTCCACACCGTACATCTGCCAGAAACGAACCGCATTAAAAAATTCAAGCGTGCCGGCCACCTCTCCCGAAAGGGGATAGGAGAACTCGGTAAGCTTTCTCACCTGCGGATTGTCGATAACTGAAAAGAGGGGTTGCGCGACATATTTCTTGACTCTCCCCATCTCTCTCCAGAAGCTCGCTTTCGCGAAATCATGTCCCTGAAGAACAGCGCCTGCCAGACCGAGTACAAAATGTCCTCCGAAATGTTCAGGCACAACGTCCGCATCGAGAAAAACGACAATAATCTCATTTTCTGTAGAATCTCCCCGCAGTGAGCAATTGATATGATACAGGGTTCTTCTCATATCTGCCCCCTTCCCTCTTTCATCACCCATATCGGGAACGGTGAGGGTATTGCAGATGACTATCTCTATATTATCATATGCCGATCGAGCTTTCTCTTCAGTGAGTTCCGGATGCTCTCCCGCCCGGCGATGTGAAAGAAAAAACATATCAACGAAATCCCCGAGTTCGCTCTTGAGAAGAAAAATCTTATCGTATATCAGATTAGCCTCTCGCTCCCCAAAAGTTGAGAAGACGACAAAAACTTTTTTCTTTCCTTTCTTCGATAAGAGAGCCTTGAGTTCAAAATCTCGTGCATCATAATAGGTAACGGCCATAAAAGGATTCACCTCCATGAATCGATATTCCGAAAAGATATCAGTATTATGATGATATTTCAAGAGATTATTTAAGAACGGAGATAATAATGGAAGAGATCCATGAGGCGTAAATCATGCAATCCCGTCCCGCCGTCCAGCTTATCGCTCCAAAAAACATGAAATCTGAAACTCTATTATATCATGTAACATTTTTGTAAAATGGTTACTAATCAATTGATATTGCTATTATTAAAGGGCACCTCTAAAAACCAGTATTTACATTGATCCACAAATTGTAAATACTGGTTTTATCAGGCATTGCGCACACAGCAACACCACGCCGCGCATGCAAGCGTGCACAGGATGTGCAAAAAAACGCTGGCCAAGGGGGCATTATATTAATAGTTTTTAGAAGTCTCCTAAACAGAAACATTCATGAATTCTTTATACCGCTCTCCGGGAGATTCTGATTATGCAGAAAAAAATATATTTTTGTTTAATGTATCTTTTCCGGATATAAATTGTAGAAAAGAGAGAAGAGATGCGGTACATTATAGTCAGTGTAATAAATTCTATGCCATGAATAATTTTAATTATGATACTATCGTATTCGGGTTATTAAAATGAGAAATCTAATCAAAAAGCACATAATAAAAGTTGATAATATTAAAGATGAGAAGAGCTCAAAAAAAATTGAAGAGAAGCTTCAGCGGATGCTGGGTGTTAATAAAGTAAACGCCAATCATCAAAAAGGCAATCTGAGAGTTACCTATAATCTCAAATTCACTAACTTCATGGTCCTTGAAAAGAAGTTGATGGAGCTCGGCTATCGTCCCAAGAGCGATATTCTCAATTCACTGAAAAGAAGCTTTATTAACTTCACTGAAAAGAATGAGATCATAAGTCAGAAGCTGAGATCAACCCATAATAATAATCTCCATCAGAAGCCGCTCAAAAACTGAGGGGTGTTATTATTGATAACGCATAACATCCCGTTCGTTACAAATACATTTTGTAAGCATCATTGTTGCTACGATTGTACAGCAGGTTTACTGTTTTCGAAGACCTTTGCGCTCGCGATCTGCTATGTAAAGGGGAAAAAGCAAAAAGCTGTGCTCCCTCGAGAGTAATTATTAATATATCACTGTAGATACTTTAAAACTCCGGGTAATGTACCGTTACTATTCCCCATCCGTTTCTCAAATTCCGGTTCCTGATCCCAATTGCGAAAAACTGATATCTCAACAGATTCTTTGTGGACATCTCAACCTGCATGATATACATTTTCAATAGTGACCCCCTTGTCTTGTATGCGTTAATCCCTGTACTTTACAGGTAAATCCGCGATTGTGCAAGTAGGGGGTCACATCATATTGTCTAAAGCGGTAAGGTATTTATCGCTGAAATTGATTTTCACGGGGAACTGCCAATGGTAATCAGCGCCGAGTTAAGTCTCTATCCTCTGGGCACGAACAGTTTGGGTTTACCCATCAATGCCTTCATTGATGAGCTGAAAAAATTTAATATTGAAATTCAGCCCGGCTCGATGAGCACTCTCGTGATCGGGAATTCGGATGAGATCTTCAATGCAATTCATGCAGCATTTGAAGCTGTCTCTCATGATACCAATGTCGCCCTGATAATTAAAATTTCGAATGCCTGCCCGATCTGAAAATTTTACGCAATAGATGAGACGAGAACCCATTTTTGTTGTTGATATCCTTGGTGTTATTTGATATATATTATCTGTATCTTCAGAGGAGGAAGTTCAATATCGCAATCAACCGATTTCGGATGACCTTCATCTGTTCATGAGCATCAGCAAACGAGCATTCAATACCATTATCTTTAACTCTGGGAAGGAGTAATCGATGAGCAGAAAAATGATATGGGGCCTTTTTATATTTATCATAGCGTATTTCATCGTGCAGATTGCATCGAGCTTCTATATCGATTATGAATGGTTCAAAAGCTATGATCAACTTGGCGTCTTCTGGACTCTTTTCTTTACGAAATTCAATGTACAAGCGCTCTTCTCTTTATTCTTCATCATCCTCTTCTTCCTCAACTTTCTCATCATACGAATAATCGGCGGTAAAGGGCGCATATTCACACAAAATATTCTTGATCGTCTTAAACTGCCCGTTTTCGGTACACCACGCAGGGCTCTCTTTGTCCTTATCGCTCTCGGAGTCGTTATTACCGGCTTCATTATGGGCATCGGTGCATCCGCGTACTGGAAAGAGTATCTGATATACATAAATGCCGTACCATTTGCCGGCTTTCCTCCTGATCCTGTATTTAATATGGATATCGGTTTCTATATCTTCTCTCTCCCCTTCTATAATTTCCTCTACGGCTGGGTAATGTTCGCGCTTGTCATTATCTCTCTCTTTTCACTCTTTTTCCATGTTCTCAACGGTGGCATCTCATTTCGAGGTGGGAAAATCGAGTTCTCGCTCTTCTCACGAGCTCATCTCTCATTTCTTACTGCACTGATCGTCTTCTTGTTCGGACTGAGTTACCGGCTTTCCGCTTATCAGCTTCTCTTCTCACAGCGCGGCAAATTCTTCGGAGCCGGTTATGCCGATGTTCACGCGCAGCTGCTGGCCTATAATGTCTGTATGATACTATCATTCATCGCAGCCGGCCTGCTCCTCTTTAACATATTCAAGAGAAGTTTCAAGCTCCCGATACTGGTACTCATCACGCTCATACCCGTCTATTTTGTTCTGGGGACAATATACCCGTCTCTGCAACAGCGGTTCGTCGTTGAACCGAATGAGCTGGACAGGGAGAAGCCATACATCGAAAACAATATCAGATTTACTCGAAGAGCCTATGATCTGGAGCGGATTATCGAAAAGGAGTTTGCAAACGATTCAAAGCTGACCTACCGGGATATTATAAAAAATAGAATAACGCTCGAAAATGTCAGATTATGGGACTGGCGACCTCTGAAACAGACATATAAGCAGCTTCAGGAGCTCAAGCCCTATTATCAATTTAATGATGTCGATGTTGATAGATACATAATAGATAAAAGGAAAATTGCAGTCAACCTCGCGGCCCGTGAGCTCGCAATTAACAAACTTTCCACTGAAAGCAGAACATGGATGAATCAGCATCTTATATACACGCACGGCTACGGGCTGGTGCTCAACAGAGTTGACAAGATAACGAAAGAGGGTCTTCCGGAAATGCTCATCTACGACATTCCTCCCAAGACAAAGATACCCTACGAGGTAGAGCGGCCCGAAATATATTACGGCGAACATGACAATCCCTATGTGATTGCCAATACCTCAATACAGCCGGGAGAATTTGATTATCCCTTCGGTGATGAAAATCGATATAACCGTTATCGCGGCACAGGCGGCA
>CAZZCF010000228.1:0-5555 GCA_964652955.1 uncultured Leptospirales bacterium | reverse complement strand
CCCATGCTCGGTGTTTCGGTTAATATCTCTGCGCGTCAGTTTCAAGACAGAAATCTTGTTAAAAAGATAAGAGCCATCCTGGAGGAAACCGGGATAAATCCAAATACCCTCGAATTGGAAATAACCGAAAGCACCATGATGCAAAATATTGACAGCACAATTAAGATATTGGATGAGCTGAAAAAAATAGGCATCAGCATATCGTTGGATGATTTTGGAACGGGTTATTCATCATTGAAATATATAAAAAAACTGCCGATTGACAAGCTCAAGATCGATCAGAGTTTTATCCGTTCCATGATACCTGATGACGATAACGCAGCTATTGTCGCTGCAATAATTACCATGGCAAAACAGCTGGGAATAAAGGTAATTGCAGAAGGGGTAGAAACCGAAGAACAGCTATCCTTCCTCAAAGACAAAAAATGCGATGAGGTGCAGGGGTATCTTCTCTGCCGTCCTCTGCCGCTTGCGGAATTGTTTGAGCTTCTTCGGAAACAATATAAAAAATAACCCTCTATCAACGTGCATGCCCATATATCAATTGTTTTCTAAAAAAAGTATCGACCGATAGTTATCGGTATAGAAAAAAAGTAGTTATCAAAAACTTTTTTACTTGACGAGAAATACATCTATCAGTATTTTGTTAGTTAGACAAACTAATATATAATCCGGCCATTACATGGAATTTGAAAATTTACTCATACAGATAACCGGGATCCTGCATCAGTCCATTCAGCGCTACAAGGAAGCGGTTATCAGGGAGAGCAGGTTCTCCGATATAACCCTCAGCCAGATCTTCTATCTCGAGGCGATATATCATCTCGGTGAGCCGACCTTCAGCGAGCTGGCCGATCATTTACAGGTGTCGAAAGCCTCGGTGACCGCGGGCGTGCAGAAGCTGATACAGAAGGGGCTTGCGGGGAAGAGGCAGTCGAGCGACGATCAGCGGGTCTTTCATCTTTATCTCACCGGGATCGGGAAAGATCTCATCGCTGCCGAGATGAAGGCATTCTCCGGCTTTGCGGAAAATATGAAGCGGGTTCTGTCAAAGAGCGAAACCGATCAGCTGGTAAAGATATTTCAGAAGATTATAGACAGGAATCGCGCATAATTTTTTTTGGATTATAAGTTAGTTTGTCAAACTAAAGAAAGAGGTATATTATGGACAGAAGAATTCTCTGGCTTCGCATCAGCTACTGGGTTGGTGCAATACTCGACGGCTTGTGGATTTTTCCAATGCTCTTCCCCGGCCTGGGCGGGATGATCTTCGGGATTGATAATTTCAATCCCGGCGGCGAATACCGGTACGCGATGGGGGTCGGAGCAGCCCTCATGCTCGGCTGGACGGTACTGCTCGTTTGGGCGGATAGAAAGCCGTTGGAGCGGCGCGGGGTGCTCCTGCTGACGGTTTTCCCGGTGATTCTCTGCCTCAATCTGGCATCAACCTATCTGTTGGTGTATGAAATCGTTCCGGCCGGCAGGGTGGTATCGGCATGGGGGCCATCACTCTGCATTGCCGTTCTCTTTCTCTATTCATATTTTAACTCAGGAAGTCTGGTACAGGAGGGGCAGTGATGCGTTTCCTCTTTGCAAAACGGTCTGTGCTGAATTACTCGATGCTCCTTTTACTCAGACCGCTTTTGGTCCTCATATGCCAGGTAGTACTCTTCTTGCTATTGTCCTCCTGGGAGAAAACATTTATCTGGTGGCCCTTTCAGATGATCCTGACAAATATCCTTTGCTTTATTGTACTCGTGCTGCTTTTAAAGAGTGAAAAGGGAAAGCTCTCCCGTATATATCTCAACCCTTTTCCAGCTGGAGAGAACAGGGGGAGAATCTCCGGATTTCTGGAACGGCGCCAGTATAACTGTAACGCCCTCAATTTTGTCTATGACCTGTTTTTGGTTCTCATGATTTTTCTGGTGTTCGGTATTCCGGCCTTGAAACTGGTGAGTGTTATCGGGAACCAGATACAGGCAGAGGTCGAGTGGATGCGCTTTGCCACCCTTCCTGTTTGGGCAGTATACGGGATTACCGTATTGCTCCCCCTGACGATGCCGCTGGTTGAGGTGCCCTGGTATTTCGGCTATTTTTTCCCGAAATTGGAATCCCTCTTTTGCAGGGGGAACAGGGGTCGGACAGCTGCTCATCTCAAAGCTTTTCTCTTAACGGGAATGGTATTCTCAGTTCAACACTGTTTCATGCCATTGCTATTCAGCTGGGACTACATCGGGTGGCGATCGATTATGATGCTTCCCATTATTGTTGTTGTAGGTATCGTTATACGGGTGATACCCCGGTTAACGCCTTTTATTCTCATTATACATGGCATGATGGCTATTGAAGTTGTTCTCAAATACTGGAATGGCATATGAGTGGATTTCGATATTCGGATGCTGACTACACTAGAGTGACGGGCAGACGGCCGGCTTTTTTTCGCACATCCTATGCACGCTGGCATGTGTGACGTTGTGTCACTGTGGGCTCAATGTCTGATAAAACCGGTATGTACAAATGCGGCGGATCGCTTTAAAGGCTCCGTGTGATCTTATTGTCGCATGGGATGAATAGTTCATTTTACTGCTGTTCATGCCTGGCATTTTTCCGGTATGGCTGCCGGTATATAACGGCATGTATATTTTTTCTGATTGAGATATCGTTGCGATACCGATAGTTATCGGTTGATCATACCTGCTCGCCTGAGATTTTGATACAGAAGATCGGGATGAAATATCCCCTGAATTGCAGGTTTTCCATATTCTGCTCCACCGGTCACCACAATCAGATTTGGAAGGATGGCAGAGCAGCTCCAGTCATGAGTGTGCCCGCACAGGACGGTGAGATGACACTTCTGATGAGCACTCATCGTTTTTCGGAGAACATCACCGACCGCTTTGCAGGAGAAGTGGGGGAGCCAGTCATCGGTGCCTATCTCTCCTTCATGGAGGCATGCCTCCCTGAAGGGGGGAACGTGTGTTAGCAGGATGATGCTGCGATATTGTTGAAGAGCGCGGATAATCATCTCCTCTATAAAGCTTGCTGACTCATCGCCGAGTTCCTGCATCTTCAGGAGTCGCTCTTCCTTGTTGAGATATTTGAAATCCTCTATCTGCACGTAGTCGTTGAGGAGAACGGGAGACTTCTGATAGTTGCCGTAACGCCCATCGGCCCATGCGCCGTGGCCAACGAGGCAGGTGGATTCAGTAAGCTGAACGATTTTCCTCTCCGGAAGCCAGTGAAGGTGCTCCTCGCGCGACATCTCCCGCACGGTCGCCCGAACGCGGGCAATTGAGCCTCCATAGTAATCATGATTGCCGAGCACAAAAAAAATCGGTATGGCAAAGTGCGCCATCTCCAGGAGGAAGTCGGCTAATCGATAAGCTGTCCCGATATCACCGCTGATGAGGAGTGCTTCGGGGTGCTGCTCGGATATGGAACGGTAAAAGGTGTGCCGCTCTTCGCGTGTGAGAAAATCCAGATGTGTGTCTGTTGCCCAAGCGATATTCATGACCGTTCGGAATCCATACTCAAAGGGGTATTGCGATGATAACGATTTCGTGAATGAATTGTAACGAAGCCAGCAGATTCCTGTCAATGCAAGAAATTGCATTGAGCGGCGAGGAGATCGTTTTCTTTTAATACTTTCTCTGCATATTTCGTATAAATACTGTGCACGGGTGCTCTGCAATGTGAACAATTTGTGCTGCTCCTGTGTTGGTTATCTTTGACAATGTAAATGGGTGTAAATGCTTTCACGAACGATATCGTCAGGCATCTATGGCATAGATGCCCATATAGTTGAGATTGAAATAGATACTGTCAGGGGACTTCCCAATTTCACTATCGTCGGGCTGCCGGATTCAACAATCAAGGAATCGAAGGATCGAATCCGATCGGCGCTTGAGAATTCGGGTTTCGAGTTCCCCCCGAAAAATTTCGTGGTCAATCTCGCACCTGCATGGTTTAAAAAACAGGGAGCCAATTTCGATCTTCCCATAGCCGTCTCCATTCTCTCTGCGACCCGCCAGATCGGTGAAACAATGGTGCCAATGGTGGGCGAACTCTCGCTGGATGGGCGGGTGAAGCCGGTCAGGGGGGTTATTGCAATGGTCATTGCGATGCTCGGAGCGGGATATCGGAAGCTGATCATCCCCTATGATAATCGCTACGAAGCATCGGTCATTGAAGACGTTTCGATTTATCCCGTGAAGGATATCGCTGAGACGATTTCGGTGCTGGAAAACCGCATGAGTCCCTTCAGGGAGCGCCTTCAAAAAGATGTCAAGAGTTCGCACCTCGATTTCAGTGAAGTGCAGGGCCAGGAGACGGCAAAGCGGGGTGTCGAGATAGCGGCGGCCGGCCATCATAACATACTCCTCTATGGGCCGCCCGGTTCGGGAAAGACGATGCTGGCGAAGCGTATCCCCTCGATTCTTCCGCCACTGACTCGCGAACAGGCAATCGCCACAACGAGGATCCACTCGATTGGGGGTGTATTGCATAACCGTCAAGGATTAATGCTTGAGCCGCCCTTCAGATCGCCTCATCATACGGCATCGGACGCAGCGCTCGTTGGTGGAGGAAGAATACCGTCGGTTGGTGAGGTGTCTCTCGCACATAATGGCGTTCTCTTTCTCGATGAGATAATAGAGTTTAAAACCCATGTTCTTCAGGCGCTTCGACAGCCGCTGGAAGATTGCGAGATCACCGTTGCACGGGCAACGGGAAGCTTCCGCTTTCCGGCTGATTTTATGCTGGTAGCTTCGAGCAATCCCTGTCGCTGCGGATATCTCTTTGATCCGGAGATACCCTGTCAATGCCCGGTTGCACTGGTGAGAAATTACTTTAATAAGATCGCCGGTCCGATTCTGGATCGCATTGATATTGAGATTCTGGTCGGACGGGTACCCTGTAATGAGCTGCTCGGCACGATGAACGGTGAACATTCCGAACGGATCCGTGAACGGGTGAGAGAGGCGCGTGAGATACAGCACATCCGGTATAAGGAGAGCGCTACTGAATACAATGCGAGAATGACCAATCATGAGGTCAAACGGTATTGTCGGTTAAGCAGTGAGACAGAGCACGTTTTTGAGCTGGCCATTCGGCGAATGAATCTCTCGGCACGATCATTTTTCAGGGTGCTGAAAGTTGCCAGGACAATAGCCGATCTCGATATGAGTGATTCTGTCGAGAAGCGACACGTGCTCGAAGCATTATCGTATAAAAATCTGCAGAGAAATTATGATACTATCAGTGCCCAGTTTTCATTTCGATGACATGAAAGCATTTATCCGCTTAACGGTCTGTACATACCTGAGATTATGACATCTGATGAATTATTAAATTTTACGGGAACACGGCCGCATCTTATTGTTGCAAAAGTGATACTCTGATATTAATTTTCAACAACAAATCGGATAGAGGGGCTCTATATTTACTACAAAAAAGTGTATTATGTGTAATTTCTATTCTTCATTATTTTTAATAGTTGAAATTTTTTCACTATTTATCCGATTAATTCACTACAAATTTAATTTCTTCTCGCTTTT
>CAZZCF010000227.1:0-5621 GCA_964652955.1 uncultured Leptospirales bacterium | reverse complement strand
TCCGTCTCCAGGTGCTCCGCTATCTCCTTGAACTCCTCGACGAAAACATCCTGTATTCCGGCATCACTCATGATCCCCCCCTCTTAGGTCATTGCCCATATCTTCATTTTCAAAACTCCTCGAAGCCCTGTTCCATCAGTGATTCTATTTCTGTCTTTTTCCTGCTCTCAACTGTCCCGGATCTATCACGTCTGCCACCATCATCCTGTCTTTGCATCTCAATCATATTCTGTTCATTTATTTCAGACGCTCGCAGGTGCAATTCTTTCCGCTGATCAAACCCCACTATATTTTTTACCTTAAACCGGTTCACTAAAGCCATGAGCTCCTGCGCCTGATTCGCCATCTCCTCGCTTGCCGAAGCAGTCTCCTCGACGAGCGCGGCATTCTGCTGTGTCATGGTGTCCATCTCGCTTACGGCGATATTTATCTGATCAATACCCTGTCGCTGTTCTTCGCTCGCCGCTGCTATCTCCGAGATAATCTGTCCCATCTTTTTGATCGATTCTACAATCTCTTTGAGTGATTCTCCGCTCTTGTTGGAGAGCGCCGTTCCCCGATCGACCTTGTTGACGGAGTCCTTGATCAGATCGCTAATCTCTTTGGCCGCGCTCCCCGCCCGCTGGGCGAGATTCCGTACCTCTCCGGCAACCACGGCAAAGCCGCGCCCCTGTTCGCCGGCACGTGCCGCCTCAACCGCCGCGTTCAGTGCCAGGAGATTCGTCTGAAAGGCTATCTCGTTGATGACCGAAATGATGTCTCCGATCTTCTTGCTCGATTCACTGATCTCATTGATTGACTCTACAGCCTCAACAACAACCTGATCACCATCGTTCCCAAGTCGCAAACTCTCATCGGACATCCGATTCGCTTCCTGGGCGTTCTCCGCATTCTGCTTGATGGTCGCCGTTGCTTCCTCGATGGTCGAAGCAATCTCCTCAAGGGATGATGCCTGCTCCGAGGTCCGCTGTGAGAGACTCTGATTCCCTTTGGTGATCTGATCGACTGCCTGAGCAAGATTCTGCGCGGAGATAATCACACTGCTGATAAGTTTTTCAATATTTTCTACTGAGCTGTTCATAGCACGCGCAAGCATTCCACACTCATCCTGACGGTCTACTTCAAGCCTTTCAGTGAAATCTCCTTCGGCAATCTTATTCGAAAAAGTTATGACCTGTGCAAAGGCTCTTGATATCATCCGTGCAATAAAGTAGAAGAAAAGGAGCATAAATGCTGTAACAGCAATGAAAACCAGTATCATGCTTAATTTAAGTGCCCATATTTCACTCTTGATATCCTCAATATACACACCGGTACCAATTATCCAGCCCCACGGTTTGAAAGCCTCCACGTAGGATATCTTCGGCACAATATTATTTTGCTCATCCTTCCACTGCCACATGTAATCCACGTAACCCTTGCCCTTCCCCTTGCAGACATCTACCATCTCAACAAAAAGGCGCTTCCCGTTTGGATCCTTGTAATCCGATATATCTGTGCCATTGAGTTCAGTAACATAGGGGTGCATAATCATCTTCGGCTGAAAGTCGTTTATCCAGATATAATCCTTTCCCTCAGGACCGTACCGTATGTTTTGTATCATACGTATCGCTCGTGTTTGTGCCTCTTCAAGGGTAATAGTACCACTAACATATTCACGGTTAATATCCTGAAGCATGCTAATGCCTACTTCTGTAATCTCTTTCAATTTAATCCTCTTCTGCTTAACGATATCATCTTCAACTTTGGGAAAGAAATACGCAAAGATGACAACGACGAACAACGAGAGGACAATACAACTCGATAGAAATATCTTATTCTGAATCTTAAGATTCTTGAACATCTGAAATATCGCTTTCATTTTTTAGACCTCCTGTAACGACATGTATGCATTCCATTTTAAAAAATTTTCTCGAATAAAAACGCAATACTCCTTCTGTGGATAAAGTACAGGAGAGAAAAAATATTACAATCAGACAAACTCTCTTTTTTATCGGGATGAAGTCCTATTTTTTTGTCAGACTGCATCAACAGATTATGTAGGACTCAGGAGCACCGGTCTGTCGGTGTTTGTCCTACAGCGACAGGGAGATCGAGTTCATGAAAAATGGTATGCCGTTGTGGGAAATCAACTGAGAAGATTATTTTTCAAGGCATAATGGGTTAGCTCAGCATTGTTTTTCATATTCATCTTTTCGAGAATACGGGTACGATAGGTGCTGACGGTCTTGACGCTCAGGAACAGCTCCTTCGCAATATCGCTCACACTCTTTCCGGAAGATATCATACACAGAACCTGATACTCGCGGTCGGTCAGCGATTCATGGGGCATGCTCACGGTATCATCTCTGATACTATCGGCAAGCTTCTCCGCCAGTGAGGGGCTCACATACTTCTTCCCTTGCGCTACCCGCCGTATCGCCTCAACCAGTTTATCGGATGCCGTCTCCTTGGTAAGATAACCGGACGCTCCCGCCTTCAGGGTTCGGATTGCATACTGCTCCTCCGGGTGCATGCTCAAAACCAGAACGGGAAGTTCGGGCTTCTCAATCTTCAGCTGCTTTAATATTTCAAGCCCGTTTCTCCCGGGCATGGAGATATCGATGAGCACCACATCGTAGTCATTCTCTCGCACTTTCTCAAGGAGATCCTGCCCATCGCTCGATTCACCAACGACAGACATGTCAGGATTCTCAGAGAGAATTTGCTTCAATCCGGCTCTGACAATTGCGTGATCATCGGCAATTATAATTCGTATCATCGAAATGCTCTCTTCTAATTCGTAAATTTGAAATTAAAAAACGAGAACCCTCATCTACCTGTTGAGCGGTATCGTCACTTTTACCGTCGTACCCTTATCGTGATTTTTGAAAATATGGAGCTCACCTCCACAAAAAAGAGCACGCTCCCGCATTCCGATCAGTCCGAATGAACGGGAATGACTGACACGGTCATCGGAAATGCCTATTCCATCGTCATGCACGCACAACTCAAGGGAAGTATCGTCCATGCGCAATCGCACCTGCATTGTAGAAGCGTTCGCATGTCGAATCACATTGGTTATCGCCTCCTGAAAGATGCGGAAAACTGATATATTGCAGGTATCATCGATCATGATATCCTCTGGCTCAAAACTGGTCTCACAGCGGATACCTGTTCTCTTCTCGATTTCTCCTGCCTGCCATTCAATTGCCGCTGCGAGGCCCAGATCGTCGAGAATACCCGGCCGCAATTCTGATGAGATTCTCCTGACCGATTGAATGGTATTGTCAACGAGCTCAATCATTGATGCTGTTTTTTCCCGGGTGATGCCCTCCGCATCAACCATTCTCCGATGAAGCCAGGCAATGTCCATTTTCAAGGCGGTGAGCGCTTGACCCAGTTCATCGTGAATTTCTCGCGCAATCCTGGTCCGCTCCTCCTCCCTGATGCTTTCGAGATGCTGAGAGAGATTCCGCATCTCTTCGCGGGAACGTCTCAGTTCCGCTTCGTATTTTTTTTGCTCGGTGATATTGTAAAAGATGCAGTGTGCCCGCTCAAAACTCCCGTCAAGGGTCAACCCGATTCTTCCATCGAAGGCAGCAATGATTTCCGATCCATTTTTTCTCATAAGCACATATTCAACACCGTAGATTATTCCTTCCTGTTTAAACTTCCGGTAATCCTTTTTGAACCGTTCGACAAATCCAGTTTCGAGAAAGTCACCGAACCAGCGGCCGACAACCTCCTCCTCGTCATAACCAAGTGTCTCCAGCCATGTCGGATTGACATAGAGAATAGTGCCATCCTCGTCAAGCGATTGATAGGAAACGGGTGCGTTCTCGTAGAAGAGGCGAAACTTTGCCTCGCTCTCACGCAGCGCATCCTCGGTACGCTTCCTATCGGTGATATCCGTGAGCACCCCGCGCAATCCCTTTGGCTCCCCCTCGAAAAAAATTGGCCGATTGTGCGAGAAGAACCACCTGATCTCTCCCGATCGGGTTATAAGCCGGTACTCATTCTCATCCGCAGAGCCGTCAAGCGCCCTCCTGAATCTCTCGGTCATTCCCTCTCGATCGTCCTCATGAATGAAATCGACAAATCTCCTTCCGAGAACTTCATTCTGCCGATAGCCGTATAATTTCTCGACCACCGGGCTCACATAGGTAATAATGCCATCAACATCAACGGAGTAGATTAAATCATTTATATTCTCAACAAGATCGCGATACTTCTCTTCGCTCTCCCGTATTCTGTTTTCCAGCTCATGGCGCTGGAGCGCCATCTGTATATTGGCATCGAGCTCCCGTTCATTAAAGGGCTTAATGACAAAACCGAAGGGACCGGTTTGCTTTGCCCGCTCAACCGTTTGGTCGTCCTTGTAGGCGGTTAGATAAATTACCGGAATATTAAACCGGTTATTTATCTCCTGTGCTGCGTCAATGCCATCAATATCGCCATCCAGCTTGATATCCATTAAAACCAGATCAGGATGCTCTTTCTCAGCGCTATCGATAGCTTCTCTGCCGGTACTAAGTGGAGACGGGACTGTATAACCGAGATTCCCGAGCGTATCGCGCAACTGCTCGGCGATAATCGCCTCGTCCTCGACGATTAAAATTGTTTTCGATAATTTGCCTTCACTCTTCATATCGTTCTATGTCGTTTTCAGGACATATCGATACCGATCGACTGAAATCGATCGACAGCTCAAATACTACGGGACAGGAAGAAAACATTCAATAAAAAAACTTCCCAAAAGGAACAATACAGTCTCTCCCCGGAATGGGAAATCCTCAATATTATTTTTTGCTTGAGTTATTATAATCAACCGTTACACTACTATCCGGTTATTCGCACGCTCCGGATATCAAAAAGATGGGAATAGCACATGGAACTGAACGAAATAAGCTTACTCGACTCTATCACCCTAACGGGAAATGATGCTCTTGTTGTCGTTGATATGCAGAACGACTTCATGCCGGGTGGCGCTCTGGCGGTCAATGAGGGTGATACCATTATCGATGGAGTGAACAGGATAATGAGAACTTTTTTTAAAAAAGATCTCACCGTGGTGCTCACTCAGGACTGGCATCCGGCAGATCACAAGTCCTTTGCCAGTGCCTATCCGGGGAAAAAGCCCTTTGATCCCTTCGAGGCTCCCGGAATTGGACCGATTCTCTGGCCCGATCACTGTGTTCAGGGAACGGATGGAGCTCACTTTCACAAGGATCTCGATATAACGCTCGCCCATGCTATCATTCGAAAGGGCTACCGGACCGATATTGACAGTTATTCAGGTTTTCTCGATAATGATAAACAATCAACGACCGGTCTTGATGGATTGCTCACGTCAAAGAAGATCAGGAGAATTTTTACCTGCGGTTTGGCGCTCGATTACTGCGTCTTCTTTACCGCCACCGATGGGATCGATATGGGATTTGAAGTTATCTTCATACCTGATCTCACCAGAGCGGTTGGCGATCCTGAGGACAGTGTTTCGAACGCACTTGAGACCATGGTAAAGAAGGGAATTCAGTTTGCTCAATCATCGATTATTATATAAGGGGACTTCTTAAAATTAATAATATGATATCCCCTTTGCCGGCTTTTTTTGCACATCCTGGGCACACTGACATACG
>CAZZCF010000226.1:0-5695 GCA_964652955.1 uncultured Leptospirales bacterium | reverse complement strand
CAGGTGAATACATCTCTTATTACGACAACGGACAAATTAATACAAAAGGGAAATACAAGGATAAAAAAAAGGATGGAGAATGGATATCTTATTTTAAAAAAGGGCAATTACACATTAAAAGCAATTATAGTGCTGATAAATTGAATGGCACGTTTTTAATGTATTATGAAAACGGGCAATTACAGATGAAAGGAGTTTTTGTCAATGGCAAACCTGACGGCAAATCTATATCATACTCTGAAGACGGTAGAGTCAAGGAAGAACAGAATTATAAAGATGGTAAAATAGTGAAATAAGAGCGTATGCCGGCTCCTGCGGCCGCTCCTTGACATCCGTGCGCCCGCCGGCATTGATACTATCCCATTGTATGGCACCTTCTGATTCTCATCGACAGCTCGCCGTCCCCGGTTCGTTATTTTTTGTAACCGATAACTATCGGTCTTCTCTCTTCCCTTTGTTTTTCAGTTATTAATAATTCCACGTATCTGTTCCATTCCAAAATCCCAACCGGTTGGGATTTTCAATTTCCACTCAAATTTTCATGGACACGATACCGATTCGCCAGCCGGCTGGAGAATTGTGAAATATACAGAATAATCAATATTATATAAACAATAGTTGCTTATCCGTATCCGGGCTGCAAATCAAACGGAGGCTCTTTTTTATTGAATCGAGTTCGATGAGGAAAAACGCTCCGGTTACGGAGACTGTCGAGGTTTACAGAGATGAGGCTATTTGAGTGTAGTAAAAGAGTTGCCGGGGCTCCCGGGCGAATCCCCTCCGTCCGTTACCGATTGAAGGATAAACTGAATCTGCCGGAAAGAAGCGAAAAATGAAGAAAAAGAGACAACAGTTTTTCAACTAAACATTTTGCACTTTTTGTTCTGTAGTTTTCGTGCCCGGAAATTCCGTATCTTTTCGGTACCGGTGACACTCAAGAAATATTCATCAATATAACCCTTGACAACATGCAAATAATCATACATTTTCTAATACTAAAAAAATAATATACAAAAGTACCATGAAATTTATCGTTAAAAAAATACTGAACATGTTATTGATAGCCTCTGAGTTTTCGCCCTTTGTGTTATTATGGGTGGCAAAAGCATTCATAATAGACTGGCCCTTGAGAAAGTGGTCATTTTTACAGTTCCCCCGGAAAGCAGAAAAAATGGGACTTCACTATATTGAATCGGATCACGTAAATCATTTCGGAATAATAAAAGGCAAGGCACGTGGATACTATCTTGAAATTAAACCGGATGATAGTATGAACTCATCAATAAGGGTACGAATGCATAAGAAAGATGACAATCTCGAGATATCACTTGGTAAACCATCACTGCGACCGAAGAAAAATATACGTGAATTCGTAGCAGAGAGCTGGGAATTTAATTGGGCTTTCAAAACGAAAAGGGCTCATGTGAATTCAATTACATTTCTAACTGAACGAAATGAGTTTGTTGATTCACTTGTTGCATTTTATTCTCGATGGATATTTGCACTGGATACTTTAAATATTGATTATGGTGAAATCTTTTGTAAGTTTAAATATGGGTTTAATTTTTTCCCCTATATACCGGTATATAGAATAGAAAAAATTGTAGAACAGCTTGTCACGATTGCAGAAAAACATGATGAGTTATTCGGCAGATGACCATCACCCGTAATTCCGGCACCGTTTCTCTCCGGCACAGTGCCCGCACTCCTCGCATTTCCTGAACAGTTTTGCAATAGTGTGGCACACTGCCGATGCCGGGCAGGCGGGTCACCAAAAGTGACGGATTGCAGACCTTCTTTATTATGACATACACAGTACTTATTCTAAACTCATAGAATGAGTAGAGGTTCACTCATTAAAGCATGTTGAGGAGGTTGTATATGATAGTTGACAGTCATGCGCATCTGTTTTATGAAAATTCTGATCCCATGTCATGGTTCCTTGGTACTGCAAGAGCAGGTATCGCGAACTTGAATAAGGGAACAGGTGAAAAGAAGGATCCACAGGAATTGTACGATCAGGCTGCACCATCACTTTTCGATAATAATGGTGATAAGATTGTAGAATGGATGGATGAAGCTGGTATTGATAGGGTAATTATCCTTCCAATTGATCTGCGATTGCTCACTGATGAGCCATCCGGTATTGAGAAACAATATCCATCGATTGAGGAGAAGAATAAAACTTATTATGAGGCAACTCAAAAACACAAGGGAAGAATTTTTTCATGTGCAGGTGTTGACCCGAGAAGAAAGAATGCTGTTGACCTTTTTAGAAAAGGCGTAGAACAATGGGGCATGCTGGGTCTTAAGCTGCACCCGACAGCAGGTTATTATCCTCATGATCCTGAATGTTACCCCGTTTATGAAGCGGCCAGAGAATTAAATGTACCTGTTATAATTCATTCGGGTAGCGAACCTGCGCCTCTTAAGTGCATGTACTCACAACCAAAATACATCGACGCTATTGCAGCGGATTTCCCTGAGGTTACCTTTATTGTAGCTCATTGCGGGCATGGATGGTATAAAGAGGTTGTAGACATGGCAACAATGAAACCTAATATTTTCTGTGATTTCAGTGGATGGCAGGTTGAATATTTAACGAATCCTGACTACTTTTTTGAAGCGCTGAGATTCGCAATTGATTTTCTTGGACCATGGAGGGTGCTGTTCGGAACAGATGGACCGGCATACACATTATTTATGAGTAACAGGGATTGGGTTGAAGCCATTAAAAACCACAAGTCCCCCTCGAATATTCAATTTTCCAGGGAAGAAATTGAAATATTTCTTGGGGGTGCGGCTGCAAGAATATATGGATGGGAATAAGCGGATGGACTTGTAAGATTGTTTGCTTCTGTGATGAATCTTTTTTGTTATACTTTTAACAGGTAAATTTCAACCTGTGCGGTTCTTTCGGGTAACGGTATAATTGCCACTTTCTGTGCCTCTCCACAAAGAGTGTGGCCAAAGAAAGGGACGCCGGTTCGAGTCCGGTATTGCTTATAGTGTTGCTGTGGATCGCCTGCTGATGCTCTGTATCTCTTCACATACTGTAACTCTTGTTAATTAAATAATCGAAAAGGGGAACAGGTCAGTCCCTTTGCCGGTGAAAACGATTTGTTTGCTCATATCACATAACATCATCCGGCGTATATGACAGGAATTCGTCAAGGGGTATTCCACCCTTTCCGACCAGTAAAACCCTGACAGGGGAAAACTTTTTCGAAAAGGTATCGATGCCCGGTGTTGATTCCTTCTCGCGGCCGCTCTTTACTTCAATGCCGACGATATCTTCACCCTTTAACAGAACGAAATCAACCTCCCTGTTTCTCTCGCGCCAGTAGTGTACCTTCACCTCGGAGCCGCGGGTAGTGTTGATAAGGTGTGCTCCTACCGTTGATTCAACGAGCCGCCCCCACTGTCCGGTGTGGAGCCTGGCACTTTCGAACTCGCTGTTCATCTGCGAGGATATGAGCGCATTGTTGAGCACCTGGAATTTCGGGCTCGAGGCCCGCTCCGTTATTTTACTCGGTGCATATTTTTGCAGGCCGGCCAGCAGTCCGGTCGCATCGAGAAGCTCAAGATAATGCGAGAGGGTTGTTGTGTTTCCTGCATCGTGCAGTTGGCCGAGAATCTTATTGAATGAGAGTATCTGGCCTGAATACATACATCCAAGCTCAAAGAGCCTCTTCAATAGAGAAGGCTTATCAATTCTCGTCATCATGAGTATATCTTTTGATATCGATGTCTCTATAAGGGAATCTCGTATATACTGTTTCCATCTCGATTCATCATCAATCAGAGCAGTTGAACCGGGATAACCGCCGAAATAGACGTACTGTTCCAGAGAAATGTTGAAGGCATCCCTCATCTCGGTGAATGACCAGTGAGGTATCCTTATCAGCTCGAACCTGCCTGCCAGTGATTCTGTCAATCCCTTCTGAATCAGGAGGGGGGAAGAGCCGAGAAGTACAACCCTGATATTCGTATTGTTTATAGTATCTTCATCCCAGAGCCTCTTGACCGTATCACTCCAGCCGGCAATTTTCTGTATTTCATCTATTACCAGCAGGATCTCTTCTCCTGCATCTGCCCGTAGCCTGATTCGTGCCGATTCCCATTGCTGTTCAATCCAGACACCGGAACTTGCGGAAACGGCATCCGCTGATGCATACAATGATGGAATATCAATATCACCGATAACCTGCTGAATAATCGTTGTCTTTCCGGTCTGCCTCGGGCCTGAAAGGATTTGTATGAATTTTCTCTCCTCTTTAAGCCGCTTGATTACTGAATGAAAATACTGTCTTTTATACATGATTGCCCTTAATTCATTTTACTCAACTTGTTGAGTAAAATTACTCACAATATTGAGATGTTTCAAGTAATTTTTACGGGTTTTTATGATATCTGTTTGACCTCGCCAGGCAGCGCCTTATGTGCATCCGTGCACGGCGCTGCATTCGAGCATCCGTGCTCAGCACTCACCATCGTGTCCGAGCTCCTTGTCGTGACCGATAACTGTTGGGCTGATCCTCTTTGGAAAGAGGGGAAACGATCCAGTCTACCGAACTGGAACGGTGCCGCTTTTGGACTGTTTAACATATAAAAAAGCGGCGGAAAAACCCGCTCCTCAGGCGCCGGAGTGGCTGGTTATTCTGTATTATAAACTTCCTCCGTGTGCCTGCGGATGCCATCCCTGGCGTCCTCGGCACAATACGCTCTCACTTCGTGTGTTCGCTTATCTGTTGATTACACAACCTCTTCTATAAACCCATTGGTTTAAATTTAAACGCGTTGAAGGAAAACTGATATTGTTGCGCTAGAATTATCGATCATTCTCAATTTGCAAAAAATAAATCTTATCTGAAACACTCTACCGCGTCACTCCCCTCATCGGCTGGTGACAATCATCCGTGATTGCACCAGCCGTATGGCCGAAGTTTATTTGCGCCTCCTGCGCAGCTTCGGGCAGGGGCTATGTACCTCCGTGTACGCCCCTGCATTGAAACATCCTGTTTGGCACATTCGAACATCGTGTTCAGCACGCTCGGCATCCCTGGCTCGCTTTATATTGGTATTTGTAAATATAGTAACTTAGACTTATTCTGGTAGCTGCTCGTCTGAGGCATGTTTCTTATACAAAGTGGGGGACCATGCGGTATCTCAATACGGAACTGTATACTGCTCAGGGAAAGTGAATTTGAATTTGCATGAATAAGGTGTCAGCTTGAGGACTTCGAAAAAATGTGCGAAAGATTATTGACACTACCCTTTTAGAGGCGGGTGTCAGGTGAATACTGTAGTTGTACAAATAATCAATAACAAGTTACCCGATTTTTACCCGTACTTTTTGATTTATATAATGCATCATCTGCTTTTTTAATTAAATTTTTTAATGTTTTCGAGCTTTTCGGACAATTTGATACTCCAATACTTGTCGTTAATCCAATATCATCCTTAAAGCTATTTTCAACAATTATCCTTAATCGTTCAGCAATGATATTTGCTTCATGTAACTCGGTATGAGGCAATACAAGCATGAATTCTTCTCCGCCATATCTTGCACAAATATCTAAATCACGTTTTGATTTTTCTAATATAATAGCAAATTTTGATAACGTTTCATCACCTTTTTGGTGTCCGAGTGTATCATTAATTCGTTTGAAGCGGACCTGCCCCGATTTTGCGG
>CAZZCF010000225.1:0-5729 GCA_964652955.1 uncultured Leptospirales bacterium | reverse complement strand
GGCGTTTCCATATCCTCGCTAACGGGCGGCCCGGGCCGTTCCTTAACGTCCTGTTATCACGGCTTACGCGACGTCCTTGTCGCAAAAGGCCGCCGCAGGCGGCTGTATCGAGGGAAGCGAGGATATGAAATGTCCCGGTCTTTCTGTTTGCCGGGGTGTGATGCCCTCGCGGGTTCCTCCTTTTTTGGCTGCGCATTATTGAAAAAGTGTTGAAATGGCCGTGATTGAGTGGTGTTGATGGAGAATTGCGGGATAATCCGAATGAAAGGGAGGGGACCAATACCGCCATCATCGATTATTATTTTTTTCTGAACAATATCTCGAGAGTGATACATTTATGGTAAGATGTCCCCCTGCGGGACCGTTGTATAAGAGAACCGGCAGCTCTATTCACGGTAAAATATAATCTGCCGGTTTTTATAGATGCGCATGGTCGATGTCTCTGCGCCGGTTCTTGAGAAATGCTTTTACGTATCTTTCGACAACACAAGAGTGAGGGCTGTTACCCATGAATGAAAAGAGTACTCTGGCAGGCAATCTCAAAAAGATATTGCTTACATATCGGATAGTGAGCGTTTCTGAAAATGCTCCTCTCCATGACGGCACGATACAGTTCATCTACGGTATCGGTCACTATCTCACCCCCCTTGAGCTGGATCTCGCCGACCGGAGCGTTGAAGATGCATTCACGATTGAGCTCTTCGGCGTGGACCTCTATGATTACTTCGGACACATACCCCTCTCTCCGATGGAAATTCCCGAAGGCGAGCTGTCGCTCCATTTCAGAATTGACCGCGTCGAAGATGCTCAACCGGCAGAGATTGTGAAAGCGCTGGCTGACATGACCGGATGCTGCGATAACTGTTGCGGCTGTTGAGCGGAAAAAACCGCCGGGAAAAAGAGTTTTTGCCGATACCCGCATCTTTTTGTTGACAGATTCGAATTGATTCACGTACATTTGGGGCAAACTGGCTGGATATTCAATCAATATGCGGAATTCTTATCATCTCTGATGAATCGATCTGATTTCACTCTCCGTGTTCCGTCTCCGGGAGGGTGGGGAAACGGAGAGTGGGCTGATTCGTCAGCAGCGTATAATCCGCTGCATTCTCGCTGAAATAACTGTTGAAAGATTACGGGGTGGATATACTCTTTGTTCCGTAATTCTCTATTGCGTGCGCGTACAATTCTCTAAAGGGAGGATGGGAAAATGGGCGAAGAACGTAAAAAGCTCTGGGAGCCATCGGAAGCGTGGATGAAGAGCGCGGAGGCTTCCCGCTTTATCGAGTTGGCGAATAAGAAGTACGGGCAGAATATAAAGGACGGGAAGGACCTGTACAGATGGTCGGTTGAAGCGATCCCCGACTTCTGGGCTGCGATGTGGGATTTTGCGGGAATCGTCGCTTCGAAGAAATATGATGCGGTTGTCGAGGATCTGAATGTCTTTCCGGGCACGAAGTGGTTTCCCGGTGCGAAAATGAATTTTGCGGAAAATCTCCTGAAGTTCAAAGATAATAGACCTGCCTTCATATTTCAGGGTGAGATGAAGGTCAACAAACAGATGACCTATGCGGAGCTGAACACGACGGTGGCCCGTATGGCGAAATCGCTGCGTGATATGGGAGTGAAAACCGGCGATCGGGTGGTTTCATACATACCGAACCTGATTGAGACACCGGTTGCGATGCTCGCCGCAGCGAGCATCGGGGCCATATGGGCTTCCTGCGGGGCCGAGCTTCAGCCGAGCGCCGTCATCGATAGATTCGGTCAGATTGAACCGAAGGTGCTCTTTACTGTTGATGGATACTTCTATCGGGACAGGGTCTTCGATATCATCCCCAACGTCAGGGAGGTCGTGGAAGCCATTCCCTCACTGGAGAAGGTTGTTGTCGTGAGCTATGTCTCTGATAATAAGCCGGATATCGGCTCTGTTCCCAAAGCGGTTCACTGGGAGGACTTCCTCTCCGGCGAGAAGTCGCCGAAGAGTGATTTTGAGCAGCTCCCCTTCGGTCATCCGGTCTATGTCATGTTCTCGTCGGGTACCACGGGGAAGCCCAAGTGCATGGTTCAGAGCGGAGGCGGCGTGCTGATCAATCATCTGAAGGAGCTGATACTCTCCACCGATCTGAAAAGAGACGACGTTATCAACTATATAACGGCCCCGAGCTGGATGATGTGGAACTGGCTGATAAGCTCGCTGGCGGTCGGGGCGACCATATTCCTCTATGACGGAAATCCGCTCTATCCGGACCCGCTTCGCATGTTCGAGCTGATGGAGCAGTACGGCATCACGATATTCGGCACCAGCGCCGCCTATATACATCACCTGATGGGCATCAGTGCGAAACCTGCCGAAAAGTACGACCTGAGCAAGCTCAGGGAGATCTCTCAGACGGCTTCGACCCTCTCCCCGGAAGGATTCGAATATGTTT
The DNA here is from genome assembly GCA_964652955.1 of uncultured Leptospirales bacterium. Taxonomy (GTDB): domain Bacteria; phylum Spirochaetota; class UBA4802; order UBA4802; family JAKQUI01; genus CAZZCF01. The sequence goes on along the minus strand of CAZZCF010000225.1, from coordinate 3,297 downwards.
ACCGTGAAATAAAAAAGGATCTCTACTTCAATTCGATAAGCGGCGGCACCGATATCAACGGCTGCTTTGCCGGTGCCATACCGATACTTCCGGTCTATTCCGGGGAGCTTCAGGGGCGGGCGCTGGGAATGAAGGTTGAAGCCTATACTGAAGAGGGAAAACCCGTTGAGGACGAACAGGCCGAGCTGGTCTGCGAGGCTCCGGTGCCGTCGATGCCCATCTACTTCTGGGGTGATGACGACAACATGACCAGGTACAGGGCGGCATACTTCGATTTCTTCGCCGAGAAGGGTATAAATGTCTGGCGGCACGGCGATTATATCGTCATTCACAGCGACACCGGCGGTATCACCTTCTGGGGTCGTTCCGATGCCGTTCTCAAGCCCAGCGGCGTGCGAATCGGGACCGCCGAGATATACAATGTCATGGAGCAGCTTCCGGAGGTGGCAGATTCGCTGGTAATCGGCCAGCAGTGGGAAGACGATATTCGCATCGTCATGTTCGTGCTGCTCAATGAGGGGTACGATTTGACCGATGAGCTGAAAAAAAAGATTTCGAAGGAGATACGGGAGAAGACCTCGCCGCGGCACGTTCCGAAGATAATCCTGCAGGCGCCGCCCGACGGCATCCCCTATACCTTCAGCAACAAGAAGGTGGAAATAGCCGTAACCAAGATCATTCACGGCATGGAGGTTGCCAACCGGGGGGCGCTCCGGAATCCCGATTCCCTCGATTACTACCAGAAGGTGAAAGCGGAGCTCGAGAAAGCGTAATTTCCTTTACACCGTTTGCAATTACACTGAAAACCCCGACAGTCGTCGGGGTTTTTTGATCTGCCGGCAGGGATGTTCATCGAATCGGTTATTGATGATACAGATATGTGAAATCTGTCCGAATATAGAACTCAGAATTTATATGGTCATCGGGTGTCAACGTTTTCAAAATATTTTATTTACCCGGTATTGAGTGTGGGCTCCATGAGCTGAATAGAAGCATATAAAGAGCTTGCTAAGTTTATACATTATGGTATTACATGAGAATTCTTATATTCCTGATACGTACAGAGGATTTAGTGAGAGTGAGAGAAATTATCATAACGCATTCGAAACAGCGGGCGGTTGCATCGCATTGGGTGTTTCTGCTACTAAACGTACCGATAAAGTGTGATCCGATTGGAGGCGAACAGAACATACTTAAAGGAGGTCGATTACATAAATATGCTCCACCGCTCATGTCCCTTTTCGGAAATAGTATAATAAAAAAATTCCGGAAAGTACGAAGGAAGGAATGAAAAGCCGAAGCTGCAAAAGGGTTTCATAAAATCATAATGCAAATCTGTTAGCGGAGGTGATGAGCAATGAAAAAAAAGGATGTCGTTCTACTTATTCTGGTTGTCGCTGTTGCCGTGATTGCTCTCTATCTCTTCTTCCCTCGGGAGGATGCTGAGAGCGGCAGGAGAAAAGATCTCTCATCGACTTCGAAGTTGATGATGCACAATTTGGAAAATATTCCCCGCATGTTTGCTATAAAGCGGGATGCATACCGGCAGATGAAAAAATTGCCGGAGCCGGTGATTCCACAGCTGCCGAATGCGGATATCATGTATAACTGGATCGAGGGGATATGCGCCACCCCTCACCGCCGGCCCGGCACGCCCGAGGGACATGCGGCCGAGGAGTGGGTTTATGCGCAGCTGAAGAAGATCGGCCTGAAGAGGGTGACGAAGGACCCGATTGACATAACGGTCTGGGATGCACGAAACTGGAAGCTGACGATAGAAGAGAAGGGAGCAACAGAGCATTTTCCCGCATTTTATGTTCCACGTACCGGATTTACCGGTCCGAAGGGAATCAGCGGAGAGATGGTGTATGTCGGGGAAGGTATGCCCGGGGATTTTGATGATGTCGATGTACAGGGGAAGATTGTGGTTATCGATATTATCTACCCCATATTGCCATCGGGTATGTTTACCAAAATCGGCCGCGGTGGGTATTATCTCTCTGATCCTGAGGGAAGGCTCACGTGGTGTGCGAAGCATCCCTTGATATTCGTCAGGAAGAATTTTCCCCGGCTGGTGCCGGGCGGCAAGCCCGATTCCCGGCACGCCTATTTCAATGCCTACAGGAGAGGCGCAGCAGGAGCGATCCTCATTCTGAAAAACCATCCCGGCGACACCAACTCTCACTGGGGCCCCTATGACAGGGTTTTAAAGCCGATGCCGGCGATGTGGGTTTCCGAGCGGGACGGCGAGCGCCTCAAAGAGGTGGTTGAAAGAGGTGCCCGCGCCACTATTGTACTGGAGGGCATCAAGAAGGCGGGGGTGACCCATAACGTCTGGGGTATGCTTCCGGGAATGTCGGATGAGATTATTCTCGTTTCCACTCATCACGACTCTCCCTTCAAGGGAGCCACCGAGGATGGCACAGGAGTTGCCACGGTGTTGTCCCAGGCGTGGGCGTGGTCACGTCTGCCGAAGGAGAAGCGTCCGCGTACGCTTCTCTTTGTGTTCGATGCGGGTCATTTCTATGAAGCGGTGGGTCCCGAGTACATGGTCAGGCAGAACAGTGAGCTGCTAAAGCGCTCGTTGATAAACGTCAATCTGGAGCATCTTGCCGCTAAAGAGGTGATAGACAGGGACGGTGCATTTGTTTTTACCGGGAGCCTCGCGCCAACCTTGGTCTATATTACTCCCAATGAATGGTTGGTCGCTTCGGCGGTACGAGCATTGATGAACTACAAGCCAAAGCAGGTGGCCGCCGTGCCCTTCAGCATGACCGGTTCGGTGGCACCAGGCGATGGCGGAAGGTACTATCAGTACGGGGGATTAAACGTTATCAACATCATCTCAATGCCCTACTATCTCCTCACGGCAGAGGACACGCTGGACAAGGTCGATAAGAAGGAGCTGGAAACCTTTGCAGGCATCGCCGCCGAGATTATCGGGACCCTCATGCTGCTGAAAACCGAAGATATCGTCTACAAGCGGGAGTGAGAAACGTAAGGATTGCACATCGTTCCGCTTCGAATTGAAAGAGAAAGGGGCATTTGGAAGGCTCCGGAAGCCGGGGAGTTCTATTCCCGATTAAGGTGTATCACCATCACTGCTCCCCCGCTTTGGACAGTGTGTAATAAAAACTCGTTCGGGGAGTGCGTCATCGGTATTATTATAGTGGGGAAACAAAAAAATGCAGGTGCCCGGGAGAATCAAGAAGGCAATAGCATTCGAGTTCCAGACTGAGATGCAGAGAAGCTTCGGTATAAACTTCACGGTCGATACGAAAGATATAAAAGATCCGT
>CAZZCF010000224.1:4325-5749 GCA_964652955.1 uncultured Leptospirales bacterium | reverse complement strand
ATCATTTCAAAAACGCTAAACACACAGTCCGTTTCACTGATTCTCTTCAATTCGTCTATGAAAGACAAGAGAAAAGGTGTTTGATTATTACCGTGATGAGGTTTGAGCCTTATTGTAAATACTTGTTCGAATAAAGGTTATTGAGGATAGACATGGAAAAGAGAGCGATTGTAGCAATAGTGCTATCTCTTGCAGTTTGGTTTTTATGGATGTATTTCATGAAGCCAAAAACTACCGAGAAGAAAGTTCAGGAAAAGAAGACAGAGGTCGTTGAAGAGAAAGCAAAGGGGAACGAGATTGACGTTGTTGAAAAAAAGCGACCGATGGTAACTCGAAGTATTGTGGTGAAGCCCTCTCGGGTTAAGGAAGAGCTTGAGATACCATTTAAGACGTCAAAATACACAATTACCCTTTCGAATCGTGGTGGCAGTATTATAAGTCTGAAATACGCTCAGCGAGATATTGAGCTTATTGTCGACAAGAACAAATTCAATGCAAATGGATACATTAATTTCAATATATATTTTAGAGAAAATGAATTTCTTGAAGCATCTCCACTCGATAACGTGCTCTGGAGCTATCGAAAAGCAGGTAATAATAAAATAGTATTTTCTACTGCTCTTACCATTAATAATTCTCCCCTTGTCATTGAGAAAACATATTCATTTGTTGAGGATTGCCACTGTTTTCATGTCGAGTTGAAGATAATCAATCCATCAAGGACTGACATTGTTTTCCCGAACAACTATATAATAGTGTCACCATCTGATTTTATTGGACCGGATATGGACTATGACAACAGCTATAATCAACTGAACAGTATTTATTATCTCAATGGTGATTTTGAAAAACCGAGTAAAGGAGGGGGATTCTTTTCCAAGAGTGGCATTGTACAGAAAGAAACGGGTGTTACGCAGTGGGTAGGTGTGATGAGCAGGTACTTTTTGTTGATTGCGATTCCGGAAAATTTTACCGGAACCGGTGCTCTCTATGATAACCGGGAAGAGACCGGATTCAAAACCGGAATGTTCATTTCTGCGGATTCATTACAAGCGAGAAAGGAGCTGGTAAAATCTTTTAAGGTCTATATTGGCGAGAAGAACAAAGATAAGCTTGCCGCTGTTGATAAATCTATCGTTGATGCAGCGGATATCAGTACATGGATTGAACCTATACGTGATTTTCTCTTGTGGTGTCTTCTCAAGATTAATATCCTTATTGGAAATCTTGGATGGTCACTGGTGATTTTTTCAATCATCACGAAAATTCTTTTCCTCCCGCTAACGCAGAAGTCAACCGAGTCAATGAAAAAAATGCAGGCGCTCAATCCCAAGATAACCGAGATTCGGGGTAAGTATAAGGATAAACCGGAGCTCATGAATAAAAAGATTATGGAGTTGTATAAAAAGGAGAAGGTAAATCCT
>CAZZCF010000224.1:0-4315 GCA_964652955.1 uncultured Leptospirales bacterium | reverse complement strand
CGAGTGGCTGTTTGCCGATGTTACTCCAGCTCCCGTTTTTCTTTGCACTATACAGTGCTTTGATAAACTCGGTGGATCTGTGGCAGGCTCCTTTTACCCTCTGGATAACGGATCTCTCGCTCCCCGATACGGTTTTTCAGATAAGTGGTTTTAATATTAATATACTCCCCATAATTATGACGGGAAGTACCTACCTCCAACAAAAGATGTCCTCTGGTGATGCTGCCGGGCAGCAGCAGAAGATGATGGCCTTTTTACCGCTCATTTTTATTGTTATTTTCTGGAATATGCCATCTGGCCTGGTTCTCTACTGGACAATGCAGAATATTTTACAGATTTTTCATCAGCTCTATATTAATAAAAGAGGTTCTGACAAGGAGAGTAAAACGTGATGATTACGACTTCACTCTGAATCATTCGGAGGAGCGATCTTCATAGATTATCATAAATTCAGGAGGCCGTTATGAAAGTATTAGAAATAGAAGGGAAAACGGTAGATGATGCAACAAAGAAGGCAATGGCTGAACTTGGTTTTGATGACGGTACAAGATTAAATATTGAGGTTATCGACGAGGGGAAAACCGGCATTTTTGGATTTGGTGTTTCTAAGCCAGCAAAGATACGGGTTTTTTACAATGAAGAAAAAATGGACATAGGAGGTATTACCAAGGAAATTATTTTGCAAATATTAGAAAAAATGGGTGTCAATGCCTGGGTAAAAGATCTTAAGGAGGGGGATAATAAGGTTTATATAGAATTGGAAAGTGAACATTCAGGTCTCATCATTGGAAAGAAGGGAAAGACCCTGGAATCTCTGCAATTTATGTTGAATCTAATCGTGAATCACAAAACCGAAAGCGACAAGAAGATAATTCTTGATATTGAATCGTACCGTGCGAAACGGGAACGGGCTATACGGAAGTTATCGCGTGAGATGGCTTTAAAAGTAGTGAGAACGGGACGTCCCTGTACCCTTGAACCCATGAATCCCTTTGAGAGAAGATTGATACACATTACCCTCCAGAATGATTCACGGGTAACAACAAGGAGTGAGGGTTCAGGCATATATAGAAAAGTACGAATTTTACCCTCTAATTATACGGATCATGCTTGACGATACGATTTGTGCACCGTCAACACCACCTGTCAATTCTCCTATAGCTGTAATACGGATGAGCGGCCCTGACACATTGAGGGCCGTTACCTCAATTTTTAACCGGGCTGACAGGATAAAACCGCGTTATACAGTATACGGTTCCATTTTTGAGAATGGTAAAATGCTGGATGATGTTATTGTTGTATTCTTCAAATCACCGGAGAGCTTTACCGGTGAAGATGCAGCGGAGATCCATTGCCATGGCAATCCGATTATTGTTCATAAGATAATTAAGCTTCTCAACAGGCAGGGTGTTCGGATTGCTGAACCTGGTGAATTCTGCAAAAGATCCTTTTTAAATGGCAAGATTGATCTCACCGAAGCGGAGGCTATTAATCAGATTATCAGAGCGCGGAGTGACTGGGAGATAGACGCGGCGATAGAGCAGATGCATGGGTCCTTTCGAAATGCCGTGCATGGTATCAGGGAGCGGTTAATACTTCTCAAGGCGGATTTCGAATGCGGCATTGATTTCATAGAGGAGGATATTGAATTTATTTCAGGCGAGCAGGCGCTTCAACAGCTGAGGGAAATTCGAGCGTTGTTGGAAGATGTGTTTCGGCGATGTAAGATTGGTGAAAAGATGACGCACGGCATCGACGTTCCGATTGTCGGAAAACCCAATGTGGGGAAATCAAGTATTTTAAATCTGATTCTGAATTCCGAGAGAGCCATCGTTTCGAATATTCCAGGCACCACTCGTGATCTTATCAAGGAGATTGTTCAATTTGCCGGCATGCAGGTTAATCTTATCGACACGGCGGGTATCGATACAACTGAGAGCGAGATTGAGAAGAAGGGAATTGAGCTCAGTCAAAAGAAGATCGATGATGCGTCAATTATTATTATGGTCCTCGATGCAACGAGCAATATTTCTGAAGCTGATCGGAGGATTCTGGAGAGGGTAAAGGATAAGATAACCATCTTTCTCGTTAATAAGATTGATCTCGTTTCCGGCGATGAGGTGGATCGGACTGCATCACAGATCGAACATCAGGTGATTCCCTTTTCTGCTGTAACGGGAGAAGGCTTGCAGGAACTCGAGCGCGTTATGTCGAACATTATACGGAATGAATTTATTGAATACAAGAATTCGTTTATTTCAGATATACGCGTTCTATCGATTCTGGAGAATTCGTTCACTTCGATTGATAACCTTACGAAGTTAGTCGAAAATGAAGAACCTCCCGAAATTATTTCATTTGAAGTTCACTCGCTCATTGAAAATCTCTCTGAGATTACCGGGGAGATAACTCCCGACGATGTTCTCAATTCGATATTCGGCAGGTTCTGCATAGGAAAATAATCAAGGGAGTTCTTGCTGTATAGTAAAGAGTGCACGGGAACACTCCCGTAGGATTTGAGAGCGAAGAAAATAAATGGGAATAAGTTCTTCGTTGGTTAGTAGAGAGTGCGCAGATGGCTATCATTCATAATAATATCTTTGTGAAATTGCTGCATGAGAAACTTATAGCCTGTCTTATCACGATCTTCTGAATTAAGATGAGCTATAAAAGTTTCCAGGTATTTCTTCGCTGATTTTTTATCCCCCTTTTTTAATTTAATTCTTGAGAGAAGCAGGAGTGCAATGTTCCTTGTTCTGAAGGGAAGCGATGGCTTGATCTGGGATAATAGAAGCTCCTCGGATTTATGGTATTGCCTTCTCTTTTCAAAGGAGAGAGCCGCGCGAATCGCAGGGGATACTCCATATGATTTGTTCTGGTAATAGGCGTATTCGTCTCTGTGCAGTCTCTGTTGCAGGGAAACGTATGCCGCTCCGTTTTGAATTACTTTTTTCCGAAAGGACTTGAATTCTTTCTTTGATCGTATCGGATTAAAAGCGGATTCCTTATCAAGAAGAGTACGTGAACAGAAACCCATCTCAACTGCCCGTTCGAGATGTTTCAATGCAACTTCCTGTTTTCCGCCCTTCAGGTACTGTATTCCCTTTTCGTATTCAATCCAGGGAGAAGCTCTCTTCTTGCTTATGCTATCGAGAAGCTCCTGGTACTGATTGTTGGAGGTATTGTGATAGAGGCTGAAAAGATAGATCAGCGCGAGCGGTTCACCGCTGTTCAGGGACTTGCGATAATATTCTTCTGCTGCTGATGTATTCTCTTCCAGGTGCATTATTAATCCGTAATTGATTAATGCCTCTTTGCCGTATTGCGCATTCGTTAAGAGATTTCGGAGCTTCTCCTTCGCTGTCGATTTGTCATCCCGATAGTACGCGTAGAAGATATCAAAGAAAGGATTGCTTGCCTCTTCGGTATAACGGAGATCGCCATTTGAAACGTGGTTGCTTATCAGAAGAGAGAAGAAAAGTACAAGTAACGGAATTAAGAAGAGAGCGATTGTTTTTTTTCTGCTGCCAGGTATCATAAAAGTGCTTTTTACTTGTTTTTATTTTTTAAACAGTGATAGTGTTTACGATACAAAAAGGTATTCCCGTGCTTGACTATTACGAATGAATTAATATGGGATACATTAATTTGTTGAGTATGGTGATTAAAATGTCAAAGGAAAAACGGGGTCTCCCTTTTGGGATACTTCTCTTTTTCTTTCTCTTTTCTTGTATGGGAAAATCTCCGTTGAGAACTGATGCGGTTGTTGTTCGGAAGGAAGGCCACATTCCCTTTCTTCTGGTTTTTCCTGTTGGGGTGGAGGTAAAAGACGCTGCTATCCCCCTTCTCAAAAAGAAGGAGGAGAAAACGGTATTCGAACTCTGGGGTCTGGTGCGATATTATCATGTGATTGGAGCTACTGAAGTAGATCTCAAATACGCACAAGAAATCTACAGGGATATATCTTTAAAAGATGAGTCCTACCGGATAATGGCGTTAACGAATAAGGCCTGTCTGTTGGTGCAAATGGGCAGATACCGGGATTCGGAAAAAATATTTCATAAGCTCATACAGGAAGAGGTCCGACATATTTCTGCTTATTATAATACGTATTTATTGTACAAATATTCGGGAAAGGAGGAAGATGGGATAAAAGTCCTCTCACTCATGATGGATCGATTTCCAGATGATACCTTTTCGTATATTGAACTGGGCACTATATTTACCGAAAAGGGAAAATATACTATTGCACAGAAACTGTATCAGGATGCTCATCGGATTGATAAGGGGAACTACATGCCATTGTATCGAATGG
>CAZZCF010000223.1:0-5767 GCA_964652955.1 uncultured Leptospirales bacterium | reverse complement strand
CCTCGGATATTCGCTCGATCCACCACCGCGAAAAACATCGCCCACAATCCTACGGCGTGGCGGGGACACTGAACGCGAGGCCGGCGGACCAGGGCCCATAGCCGGTCGAGTTCCAGGACTGGACCCACCAGGTGTAGTTGCCCGGCTCCGTGTTGAACATTCTGAAGGTATCATAGTATCCATGATCAATGAGGGTATCAATCCAGGCCCGCTCCTCAGGCAAGAACCCGGAAACCTTTTCATTTTCTCCGGGACGCGCGAGGTCAATTTCTTTATGCGCGGTATTGACATCTCCGCAGATCACGATTCCTTTCTTTTTTGCTTTCAGTGAATCAACGTAATCGAGAAAAGCATCATAGAAATCCATTTTATATTTCAGCCGCTCCTTCGATGCCTTTCCATTGGGGAAATAGATATTAAAAAGGATAAACTCATCATAGAAAGCTATCAGCGTCCGCCCTTCACTGTCAAATCGTTCAATCCCGAAACCGTTCTGAACCTCACGCGGCTCCTGTCTGGAGAAGAGTGCAACACCGCTATACCCCTTGCGCTCTGCCGCTGCATAGTAGATATGGAATTCCTCAAGATTTCTGATATCATCGGGGAACTGTTCTTCAACAGCTTTCGTTTCCTGAAGGCAGAGAATATCGGGCATTGTTTTCAAGAGCCAATCCCGAAAGCCCTTCTTCGTGACTGCACGGATTCCGTTTACATTCCACGAAAGTATATTCATACTACCCTCTCAGTTAATAGTGTAATCCCCGGCTACTTCCACTCGCATATCGTGATCTTCCCCCTGTATACATGATATGTGTAGAATTGACCGTTTTCGTCAATCAGGGCATCACTGAAGAGATTTTTTCTTTCATCGCGTTTTAACATGATATTATTGATGACATTACCATCAAAATTGCAAATAGCATATCGTATATTTCGATCCCGCATATCCCAGAGATAAATATGCTTGTCATCGATAACGGCAAAGAGCTCATTCTTGGGATCAGGCGTGTTGAGAATCGTTTTATGGATTTTATTCTTCCTGATGGAAAATTCAAAGAGCTTTCGGTACTTAAACCGCGTATTACTATAATAGGCAACAGCTATTATAAAAGCCTCACCACCGGCATAAGGAATAATATCCTCAATCCTTCCCTCGAATGATTCACCCTCTTCAGATTCTTTAAAACGAATCCTTCCGAGATCGATATAGAAATCCCTTTTGCGATCCTTAAATCGGGATACATCCCAGGAGTTGAATGTTCTCGAAACAACGAAAAGCCTGTCCTCATTGTCAACAGTCATCCGTTTAATATAATAGAAAGGGATATTCGGCACCCCTGCTTGGCCGAGCGTATACTGCAGATCCCCCTTACTGTTAAAAACCAGTATAAAGGACGGTGTGAAATCCAGTTCCGCATTCTGATTGCTTTCAGGTAATCCCCTCCGGGAGACGAGCTTGTTCTGGACGTAAATCTGCTCTTCCGAATCAATTGCCAGATAACCGATAGTGCTGAAGTTGAAACTGGAAAAAAGTATATCAGAATCAGATTCAATACCCCGAGAACCGAGAATGAGATTAACTGAACCATCCCGATCCAAAATCTGTATGCGTTTTTGAATATTATCAGCGAAATAGATCTTCCCGCCATGCATCGTGATAACAAAGGAGAGCTCCAGCATGCCATTATCATCATATTTAAGGAGTATCCTGCCCGGCTCCCTCCCGGCCTGAATAGTCGCCACCTCGGAGGACTTCATTGTGCTGACCTTCCACTGCCCGCAGGAAAAGCATATGAATATAACGCACATCAATGCTGCTACTGCATTCTTCATAATGAGCTCCGAAAAAAGGTGAATGATTGATTTCTTCCCATCCATGATGAGCACAGAGACTCTTTTTGCAAGTGAAAAAAACAGGACTGATAAGGGGACCCCTGTAAAATTCATAATTAATTTCGTTTTGTTATATGATGGCAAAATATCGAGGGGACGTGTCTCCAATTGCATTGGAGCCACGTGGCATTCGCCCTTCAATCCGTTTATTATAGACATATTATGCCTGTGACGTGCACGGACGCACTAATGTGCCAAACAGGATGTTTCAATGCCGAAGCTGCGCAGGAGGCGCAAACAAGCTTCGGCCCACGGTGCCACGGATGGCAAGGAGCGGACTCATTGAGATATTTTGCCATTTACACGAGAGTCGTCAGTAGTACGTTTATTCATTTTATTTCGATTCTCTCACTCTGAAAAATAAATGAAACTCCTGATTTCTAGAGGTCTCCATAAGGCGCACCTGCTTCGCAGGCGATCCCTAGTTGCTGGCAGCATGCTGCGGGGTAATTTAATACCTTGACAAAAAAAGATACTTTCCGTGAAATCGACATGGCGCGCTCCCGCCCGCAGCAGGCGGGCGGGAGCGCCGGCAATTCTCTTTTTTTTTGAAACGATAACATAACACCATGCACAGCACACCATACCGGGTGTGAAATGAATACCTGAAGAAAAGGAGCATTCTATGAACTTTACACTCAGTGAAGAACACCAGTTAGTTAAGGACATGTGCAGAAAATTTGCGGAAAACGAGCTCATGCCCACAGCTGCCGAGCATGACCTAAACCATGAAATCCCCTGGGAACATATAAAGAAGCTCGGAGAGATGGGAATGATGGGCGTTGTCTATCCCGAAGAGTACAATGGAGCGGGAATGGATTATCTCAGCTACGCTATTGCCGTTGAAGAGCTCTCCCGCGGATGCGCCTCAACGGGGGTCATCGTCTCGGCTCATAATTCACTCTGCCTTTCGCCAATTTACTACTTCGGAACGGAAGAGCAGAAGAAGAAATACCTCTCCCGTTTAACCACCGGAGAGTGGATCGGATGCTTTGGCATAACCGAGGCCGGTGCAGGCTCCGATGCTGCGGGAACAATGACAACGGCAGATTTTAAAAACGGAAAGTGGGTGCTCAATGGAACGAAGAACTTCATCACCAACGGTGGAATCGCCGATGTCGGTGTCATCTTGGCGATCACCGAGAAGGGAATCGGCCATAAGGGACTCAGCATGTTCATCGTCGAGAAGGGAACTCCCGGCTACGCAGTGGGCAAGGTCGAAGAGAAGATGGGCATCAGGGCCAGCTCAACAACGGAACTGGTATTTGATAATTGTGAGCTGCCGGAGGAGAACCTGCTCGGCAAGAAGGGAGACGGATTCAAGATAGCCATGCATACTCTCGACGGGGGGCGGGTCGGAATCGCAGCACAGGCTCTCGGCATCGCACAGGCCGCTTTTGACGAAGCAGTAAAATATTCGACAGAACGCGTTCAGTTCAATAAACAGGTTTCCCAGTTTCAGGCAATTCAGTGGATGATAGCGGACATGGCAACGGAGATCGAAGCCGCACGACTCCTGACGTATCAAGCGGCAACATTCATGAACACTGATGAACGGAGAAAGTATTCCAAACACGCAGCGATGGCGAAGCTCTATGCCTCGGAGACAGCACATCGGGCTACCCATAAAGCGATACAGATATTCGGCGGCTATGGATATATTACGGATTACCCGGTTGAGCGGCTTTACAGAGATTCCCGAATTACGGAGATATACGAAGGCACTTCGGAGATCATGCGGCTGGTCATTTCGAACAATATACTGAAGGAATTCTAAAAACAGGGGAGGACCTTCACTTCGACTTATCCTTCAGGAAAAGAAGTTCATGAACCGGCGAGGTATCGAGTTTCGAACTCTCGCCGCGTTATAATCTCAAAAAAGGTATCGAGTCCTGCAGTTTCTAATATCTGTCTGATCGAATCATTGAGATCTGAAAATATCAGCTTTATATCTTGATCAGCGGCAGTATTGTGAAAATTGACAAGCGTCCCTATCGCCATGGAATCGACATACATTAATTCCTGACAATCAATCACAATAACATCAGGCTTCTTCTCGATCTGAACACGCCATACGTCATTTATCTTCTTCACATGTTCCGCAAAGAATTCACCCGCAATAGCAATCTCTACAATATTATTATGATTCCGAACGGTGATGTTCATACTCAGAGATATAACAGCTCATACAAAATAGTGTGACCAATGAAGAATATTGAACACTGTATTCCAGGAAAAGGTACACAACATCTCGGAGAGATATCTTTCAACCCCTAACACAAAGCGCTCGGCATGTTCTTCTCTTGAGAACGTATCTGCAATCCCAAGAGAAACTCATCGGGCGAATACCTCCTCGCCGAGAACTCTCTGTTTGTACCCCCGGCCTTGCAGCGATTGCTGCCACGCTTGCTCTTAGGATGCACTTAGCTACTCACCCTGTCAAAGATTTTTTATAATTATTCTTGAAAATTCACCGCTCCCTTCCTATAGTGCTCATCTGCATTTCCGAGAACCCTCTTCGCACCATTACAGGAGAAATTGGAAGCGGTCACGGGAAGGACAAGAAACACTCGTTATCACCCTCCTTGGAGAATATATCAATTCAGGGGAATCTGGAGATCATCATGAACATCTTGAAAGGCGGGCTCGAGAATGTCAGCGGGTTTCTCTTCTCGGCTAAAAAGTGCGGTATCAAATACCAGAACAGGCTCGATTTCGCACTCATTCACGCTCTGTCACCCTGCAACGCTTCAGGCCTCTTCACCACAAATAGAATAATTGCTGCGCCGGTTCGGCTCTGCAGACAGCGGATCGGCAACAGGATTCGTTCCATTCTCATGAATGCGAACAATGCCAATGCCTGCACGGGAGATGAAGGATTTCAGCATGCTCTCCTGTTAACCGGTGAGGTTGCCCGCGAGATGAAAACCGCTCCGGAATCTGTTCTGATGGCCTCCACCGGCGTCATCGGAGCACAACTCCCTGTTAAGAAGATGAAAAAGGCAATCCCCGATCTGGTCAGAGAGCTCTCAATAGAGAACGGTCCGCTCATCCCGCAGGCAATCATGACAACCGATACCTTTCCCAAGGAGTTCGCTGTTCGGTTTCACGCTTCACAGGGAACGTACACTATCGGCGGCATTGCGAAGGGAGCAGGCATGATAGCACCGGATATGGCAACACTTCTCTCATTTGTTATCACCGATGCCCCCTTGGAACGGGATATCCTCGATACCCTTTTCAAAAGATGTGTAACGAAAACATTCAATCATATCTCCATTGATGGCGATATGTCGACAAATGATACCGCTCTCATCCTCTCGCCTCAATCAGAAAAAACCCTGCATGGCACGGACATCGAAACCTTCGAGGAATCCCTCCTGACGGTCCTGAGCAGACTTTCGGAGATGATTATAAAAGACGGTGAAGGAACCACCAAGGTGGTACAGATCACCGTCAGGGGAGCACGGAGCGGAGACGATGCGAGGAGAGCCGCAAAGGCGGTAGCGGAATCACTGCTCGTCAAAACGGCTTTCTTCGGAAACGATCCCAACTGGGGCCGAATCGCCTGTGCAGTCGGCTATTCCGGCGCTGCTGTCGAAGAAAAGAATCTCTCCCTATCATTCGAGAAACTGAAAATTCTGGAACGGGGAGCTCCCTGCTCCTATGATATGGATGAATTACTGGATATTGTGAAAAGGAGCAGATTCGAGATCACTGTCGATATCGGCATGGGAACAGAAAGCTGTACCTTCCTGACAACCGATATCTCCTATGAGTACGTTAAAATCAATTCAGAGTATACCTCGTAGGGGAGATTTGTAAAAATGTCTTTCAGGAGGTGTCCCCATTTCATTCTTGACTTTCCCCGCTC
>CAZZCF010000222.1:0-5781 GCA_964652955.1 uncultured Leptospirales bacterium | reverse complement strand
CTTTTTCTATTTTATTAATTCTTCCGTTACCAATTTTGGCACTGATGAGGAGAAGAAGCGTTTTAAGGAGGCGGTTCAAAGGGATATCATCTCGCAGCTCCTGTATATGCGGTTTATGTTTCCTGAATCCTATGGTGAGATTAGAAAAACACAGAAGATACTCATCGATCTCTACCGGGCGACTCTTCTGAGAGATATCGATGCGAGCAGAGAGCTTTTAAATCAGTTCGCACCGGTTATTATCAATTTTCATGATAATACGGCAATCGAATATTTGCGTCTGGGCTATCGGGATCTGAAGGTTGCTCAAACCTATCTCACCATGGCTGATAACTTCCGCGAGAAACTGTACTCAATGAAATTGTATAAATATGTCCACGCTATTAAGAATGCTAAACACGGGAAGCGGTATGGATTTGTTGCCATGCTTCTCACGATTGATCTCATGGAAGTTCAGCGGGAAGCTTCGAAGTACAGTCAGTATGAATTCACCCATCAGATACTGGACACGAAGGCGCGAATAAAAGGGATCTCCTTCGAGGATCTTGAAAAAAGACTCACTGAGATTCCACCCCCTGATAAAAGAGAATATTACCGGACGGTTTATCTCGATAGTTATTATCGAACGAACATAAAGAAATCACTGTACGATGAGATATGGGAGCAGCCGCATCTCAATGAAATCAAGGAATATCAAGAATACCTCAATGAATAAGCTGAAGTTAACAACAATAACGATATCAACAGTCTTTATCATCTCCTGTTCTGATAAATCAATCGAAGGGAATAATCTGTCGGGAATTGGATTCTACTCCTCGCTGAAATCGATTATCAGCACTCTCGAGAAGGGTGGGTATGGGTATCGCGAACACTTTATGCTCGGGGTGGCATACAGGCAGAAGAAGGATTATAAAAAGGCGATTTTTCACTTTGCAAATAGCTGCTTTACCTATGAACGGAGTGAGGGATTGAGGCTCTTTGCTCAGCCGGTTTATCAGTTTTGTGATGGATTTCACTTCAAGTCTGCGTTCTATGATCACGCCGTGTTCGAGATTGCCGATCTGTTTTATCTCTATCGGGAATATGAGTACGTTTTAAAATTCATTGATCTGATTGCCTCCTCGAGAACCGCCCTGTACCGGGATGCGATACTGCTCAAGTCGAAAGCATTCCTCGAGCTCAAGCGCCATGACCGGGCGATATCTTCACTCCGTGATATTTTTGATACCTATTCGGATACTGACTCTCGCTCTCTCATCCATATCAGGATTGCATCGGTCTATGAGGCGATGAATCAGTATGATATGGCGGTGAAAGAATATCTCAAGGTTATACGTTTGAACGCACGGAGCTGGCAAGCCGCCACTGCGGCGAATCGAATTCTTGAAATCACTCCCCAAAGCGGCGTTAAGCACAGTGTTGCCGATAAGCTCGTGCTGTCTGAAGCCCTCTATCACGGTCAGCGATATGATGATGCGCTCACCTATCTCGAAGCGCTGTTGAGCGGCGAATTGGGTGATGAGGACCGGTTCACCGTCCTGAGCGCTTTAATCAGAAATTACCTGCGCGTAAAAGAGAGAAACAGCTGCGATAAGCTCATCGGTAAGTATCGAAAGGATTCGTCAGTACAGCGCCGGTTGATCAGCATTAAGGCCGATGAGTTGTGGTCGATGAGGCAGCGGGGTGATGCATTGTCGGTATATCGGAACCTCATCGGCGGGGAGCGAGATGAGATCTCACGAATTGCCCTGAAAAGGGTCGGGTTGCATATGGCGAGGAGAAGACAGGCCGGTTATGAGGGTTTATTGCAATCATATATTCAGCGATTTCCTGGCGATGCTGCAACGGAATATTTTCTCTGGCTCCTCGCCAGAGAGAAGCTGCGGGCGGTCGATTATATCTCGGCGAGAGATTATCTCGAAAAAGCGCTTCAGGGATTTCCAGAGGGGAAATATGTGGACAGGACGCGTTTCTGGTTGTATAAACTGTATTCGCAGGCGAAGAGGGACGCCGATGCTGAGAACGTTTTGATTGAACTCATTGCGCGCAACCCGGGATCGTCATATGCGTGGACAATACTGGAGAGGATTAAGGATAGCTATAAGGAAGAGAAGCTGAAAACCCTTTTCGATGCCGCAATACAAAATAATAATGAGAAAAAAGCGTTATTCTATCATACACTGTTATTTATCAATGAGAAGAAGCTCGAAGATCGAAATGAGCGGGCGGAAAAGATTGTAGCTCGGTGGGGGGATGCATACCAGCACTTTGAAGATGACATTGCGGAGTTGCAACTCGATTCGGATTATGAGGAGAACCTGAAGAGCATAGAGAAATACTTTGCCATTGGATACCTTGATGCTATTTGGAATGAGATTCGTATCCTGCCCGATGAACGATCGGTTAACCGGGATAAGTATAGAGCGCTTTCATATTTTGGAAAACAGTATAATAACTATTATCTCGCCGCTTTCTATACCCTTGAGTTGCTGAAGTTCCACGATATCAAGGAGAATATTTCACTCTTCTCAATAGATGCAATCCGTCGATTATTCCCGCGAGCCTTTCAGGACTGTGTTCAGATGCAGGCCCAACGGTTTAAGATTGATGAGCAGCTCGTTTACTCGGTGATGAAAGCTGAGTCGCTTTTTCACCACAGTGCTGTTTCGCCCGCCGGCGCTGTCGGACTTATGCAATTGATGCCGCGTACTGCCCGCGGCATTGCCAGAGATTTGAAAATGAATCGATATGATCTCAAGGATCCCTGTACATCGATTACCTTCGGGGTGAAGTATCTCTCATGGCTCTCCAGATTTTTCGATGGGCATTTAGATGACTTCATTGGCGGTTATAACGCTGGCGTTGGAAATATCGTCAAGTGGAAAGAATCGTTGATTTATAGCGATCCGGATCTCTTCGTTGAGATCCTGCCGTATGACGAGACGAGATTCTACATACTCAGGACAAGAAAGTTTCTCATGCAATACCGGTTGATACATGATCTCTGATGTGTTCTGTCACCGTCATGGCGAGAGGAGGGGATTTTTTTTACACTTTCTCGATTTATCGGTATATTGTATATACAAGCGGGCTCCGCGCGATGTTATCTGTCAGCGAGTTCGTTGAAACCGTTAACCGGCGAGGGTATTATGACTCGATTACTGTTTGTTGTGGTATTCGTTTTTCTGTTGTTAACCGAACCCTTTGCACAGGAGCGTCTTGGAAAGATAATCCAGTTTGTTGGCGATGTGGATATCACCTCATTATCAACGGGGAAGCGATTCATTCCGGACATTGGAACAACTATTCAACGAGATTACCGGATCAGGACGGGGAAGAAATCCTTTGTCGAGATTCTCCTGAATAATGGCACCAAAATCTTTATCAAAGAGATCACAGTGCTGAATGTGTCGAATCTGCGGATGAAAGCTTCCGATCCGCCAACCCGGTTGAAAATGCTTACCGGAAAAATTCGTATTATTGTTAAGAAGATATTCAAAGAGAGAACGCTGATCCTGAAAACCCCGACCACGGTGGCCGGGGTCCGGGAAACCGATCTTGGCGTAATTGCAAGCAAGTACGAAACGAAAGTTGTTGTTTTTACCGGAAAGGTGGAAGTTGCAAATAGCAATAAGGATATTATTAAGTCCTATATTCTGAGGGATCGTGAAGAAGTAACCGTAAAGGAGAATGAACCGCCGATGCAGCCCCGTGTTGTGCCCGCTGATATTCTGGATTCGTGGTTTGATTTCTATGAGATTGATGAGAAAAACCAGATTATCATAAGAAGTGATAAAGATGAAAGCTTTATTGACAAGTTCCTGAGAAAAAGAGATTTTTAATTTCAAGTGTTCGTAGTATACCCGTTTATCCTATGCTCCTTTCCTTATTCCATGCATCGACGCACGAGACACTCTTGCCGGTGAAGAGTTCATTATGCGCTGTGCTGATTCTTCTCTTCTTCTGCTGTTCAAAGGACATGGTTATCGTCGGGAAGGACGATGCGCTCCTGAACAGGTATATAGCGCAGTATGAGAATGGCAATTGGCTGAAGAGACGGGAAGCTGTTCGCGAAATCGCAGCATTTCAATCCGAGAAGGCGATTGATCTGCTTCTTACGGCAACCGAGGATGTTCATCAGGGAGTTGTAATTGAAGCCCTGAAGCACCTTTCTAAAATACTCCCCGAACAGGGTCGGGAACGGGTGCGGTATATGGCGGAATTCGAGAAAAATGATAACGTGAGATGGTATGCTCTTAAAGTTTTGGCACAGTACCGTGATCCGGCCTCGGCGCCCGTATTTGTTATTGGTTTGAACAGTCAGGATTGGCTGATACGGGAAGAATCCATTCGGGGGCTTCTGCTGATTGATGATTATGTCGTCAAATATGTGTCAATCCCCTATATTGTCGAAGCGCTGAACGACCGGCGTATTAATGTGAGAATTGCTGCGCTGGAAAATCTCGATATAAAAGACGAAAGGCTCTACCGGACGATCGTGGGGATGCTCCCCGATAGTGAATGGAATACCTCACTGCTCGCGGGAATACTCAAGGCCCTCAAAGGATATCGACTTGATGATAAGACGAGGAACTATATTGTACGCCTCATGACGCATCGTAATACAAAAATCAGGTTGCTTGCCTTCAGGGTATTGCGTGAGGAGCGTCTTATCAGATCGGAGTGATAGACACTCTTCGGGTTCAGGGTGACGGATATAATGGGTATTTTTTTATTTTTCCTTCTCTCGTGCTTCGTATGCTTTGTTCTGATTATCGATAACGTCTCTCCTGTATTGTTCTGGGAATTTATATTTTTCAGCTATTGAAAGGTAGAAATTCTTTTCGTCGCTATTAAAAGAGCTCTTTGCGAGTGATGTGAAGTGATCCCTCGTTACCGCATATGCCTTGAAAAAGTTTTCCTTTGATCTCCGGTAGTAATAGATCGCATCTATCGGTCTTGTTCGAACCTCGAAGTCGTTGGCTAGTCTCAGAGAATGGGCTCCGTCAGTGATGATAGTATCCATTGTCGCTTTAAAGCTCTCTTTCTTGCTTCGGTTCCACGCATTTCCAATGCCTTTCTCTCGGAAGGAAACCTTGATTTCGGTCCTTATCTTCATTCGTATAATGCTTTTATGAAGCGTTTCCGTGTCTTCCTTGTATTTTTTTGCGAGCTTGATGGCCGTTTCCCGTATTTCCTTCTCATTCTTCGTGAAGAGATTAGCCGATTCGGTGAACTTGTTTGCAAAATAGAGAGAGCTTGCTTCTGCGTAATCGTCGATGATCTTGTCGAGTACTGCATCTCCTCCGCCAAAGTTCATTATCGAAGCGTGCAGGAGCTTGATGTTTTTATAGTTTTCGTAGCTCAATCTCAGGGCAACCGAGACGGGTCGGAAATTGGGATCGAATTCTTTTTCCGGAACAGTCTCCCGTTCCTGAGCATTGAGTGAAATGCTTATGAGAACATATATGATAAAAACGAAACGAAATCCCTTTGCCATTGTTCAATTCCCCCTTTAAATTTCAAACCCACTCGCGGTACCGCTCCCCTGAAATCGCCCGTTTGCGTAAAAACCTCAGATATAAACAAGTTGTAAATTTATAGCATATAATTTTTTTAGTCAAGAAAAATGTTTGGTTCTCATTAAAATAGTAGCCCTCGTTCAAGGTTGAAGTGCAACACGTAGCTTACGAAATGCTTCATAAGGAGTTTTATATCCAAGAGACTTGCGAAGAATATTATTCAGCTTGGCTACTACCTCGTTTACATCATTTTGAGTAA
>CAZZCF010000221.1:0-5855 GCA_964652955.1 uncultured Leptospirales bacterium | reverse complement strand
AGATGCTCAGTGAATGTTAGACAATCGCAACAGCATGACGGAGCCAACCCATGGATAATCCAGAAAAAGAGATGATGCTTGCACAACCGATAACTATCGGTCCGGTCACATTGCCCAACAGGATCGTAAAAGCATCGATGGTTGAGAACATGGCGAGTGAACAGGGTGAGGTAACCGATCGCCTGATTAGCTTTTATGAACGGCAGGCGAAGGGGGGAGCCGGTCTGCATATAACCGGAGGTGCGTATGTTCAGAGGAGCGGTCGATCGGTTCGATATCTTATCGGTGCATATGACGACCGGCTCATTCCGGGGCTCCGCCGCCTGACCGAAACGGTTCATGGTCTCGGGAGCAGGATTGTTCTCCAGATCTATCACTGCGGTCGGCAGACGCAACCTGAACTGGTTGATGGCGATGTTCTCGGTCCGAGTCCCGTCAGGGACATTATGACCGGAGTGACGCCCCGGGCAATGACACATGATGAGATAGAGGAGACCATTCAGGCTTTTGCTGATGCGACACGCCGTGCCAGGGAGGCCGGATTTGACGGTGTTGAGGTGATGTCTGCACACGGGTATCTCATCAATCAGTTTTTATCCGGGAGAACCAATCGCCGAAGCGATCAGTGGGGAGGACCAATCGAGAACCGTGCTCGATTTCTTTTCAGAATTGTTGAGCAGGCCAAAGCCCAGCTTTCTGACCGTATGATGCTGCTGGTCAAGCTCAACAGCGAGGATCGCGTTCGGAAGGGGTTTACCGTCGATGAGAGTGCGTGGGTTGCGGAACGGCTTCCCGATCACGGTGTTGATGCGATAAAGCTGAGCGGCGGAACCTTCGAATCCGGATTGAGCATTAGCCGCGGAGATATTCCCGCGAAGGAAATCCTGGAAGAATTCTCCGGATGTCAGCGATTGAAAATCAGAATTATCATACGATTGATGAGAAGAAGATTTCGTTTTAGCGAAGCCTATTTTCTGGATAATGCAAAGAGAATCAAACCACACGTTCGTGTACCCATCATACTCGTCGGCGGATTGCGAACACCCGCAGTAATGGAGAAGATCCTGCGGGAGGGATACGCCGATCTCATCGCAATCGGGCGCCCCCTCATACGAGATCCCGAGCTTCCCCGTAAAATCTTAAGCGGGGAGACAGATCCGAACACATGCATCAACTGCAACCGCTGCTTTATCCGCATTGCACAGGAGAAACCCCTTCTCTGCTATGCACGGGAACTGGGCGAGTGAAAGGAGATTCAATGATGGCTGATTCTAACAGCTGTATTTTCTGCCAGATACTATCCGGAGCTGAACCGGCGAGCACAGTGTATCGTGACAGACTCTGCGTTGCTTTTATGGATATTCAACCGGTTAATCCGGGACACGTCCTTGTCATACCGAACGAGCATGCAACACATCTCGAAGATCTCAAAGAAAAAACCGGTGGGCATCTTTTTCGAATTGCAATGCGAATCGCTGCCGCAATCAGAAAATGCGGCGTTCAGTGTGAAGGAGTTAATATATTTCTTGCCGACGGGGAGGCAGCAATGCAGGTGGTCCCACATGTGCACCTCCATGTTGTCCCTCGATTTCGTGGCGACAGGTTACGCATACAGGTCAAAGACGAACTCTCAAGAAAGCCGGCAAGATTTGAGCTCGACCAGTTAGCTGAAAATATCAGAGAATGCCTTTAGGTGGAAACGGGCACGAAGAGAAATGGTTGCCAGAATAGTGTTGCTCCTCCTCATCTCATTTTTGCCGTTATTCTGTTTGAATCATCACTGCTCGGATAGAGAGAAAATAATTTCCCATCCGCATGAAAACGGAAAGGCACTTCGCCGGTGGGCATATCTCCTGGGGACTGCACCATCTTCTGAACGGTATCTGAATAGAGCATTAACAGGATTCGATTACGTCGTTGTCACCGGTTTTATGTTTACCGGAGACGGCAGGCTCCACCGGACAATACCGGTGCATAAAGTGCAATTCCTTCGTGATCTTGCAAGACACCGGAGAATTACACTCTACCCCCTCGTCTCTCTGAAATCGGTACATTCCGGGATATCCTTGCTGACCAATAACCGGAGGCGAGCAGGAGCAATCGAAAATCTCGAGAAACTTGTAACACGGTATCAGTTTGGCGGAATTCACATCGATTTCGAATATCTTCCTCCCCGCTATATCGTTCATCTTGTCACCTTCCTTAAAGAGCTCCGTTCAGCGATGCCGGGAATTACTCTATCGATGGCTCTTTTCCCTCAGGTTGAATTCCCCGCCAGATATTCCGGATTTCACAATATAGAGGTCATCGGGCCGCACCTCGACGAAATTGTGCTCATGTGTTATGATTACCATCGCCCCGGAACGGAAGCGGGACCGGTGACCGATATACAGTGGGCCGAAAGAAATATTCTCAAAGTGCTCCAGTACCTGAAGCCATCACAGATCTGGCTGGGTGTTCCTGCCTACGGATATGCCTGGGATGAGCGGAACAGAACAACGGTAATCACCGCACGGCGCGGAGTCAGGCTCGCTCAGAGATACGGCGGCACACGGCATAAGTCGGGAACACTGTATTTTATATGGCCACGGAACGGGAACGCACGGGTGTATCTTTCCGATGCAACAACCAGACAGCGGATGGAGGGGCTCGCCAGACGGTATTCGCTCAAGGGGATAGCGCTCTGGAGGCTGGGATTCGAGGAACGGGAGTAATCAGGTAAGCAGTATTACTACATTTCTCTGCGAATCTTTATTTAATAATTGATGTATACATATTGATGAATATTTATACTAATTTTTATTAAAATAATTAAGCACTTTTAAAAATGCACCGATAATTGAAATGGGACATAACAAAAATGTGCTCCCCTTCCCTTTCCGTAACAGAAGGGGCAGATTGATCAATCGGGGAATTGCAATGGGATGCTCAAGAAAATTCAAGAAACTCCTTAAAAAATACCTTGAGATTAAAGGGCTTGATATCATTATCTATCTGCATAATGGTAGAATCATCGAGCTGGATAAGAGCAGAACCTTGGTTAAGAATGAAATCATTATAATTGATAAAAACAACAAGAAGGTGCGCATTCCTCTTTCCAAAATTAAATCGGTCGATCTCTATGCCGCCTGATTTTTCGTGCTACTGACCTTTCCCGTATTCCTCTCGAGATAAGGGAGCCACCATATAATATCGGGAACAAGGGGAATTCCCGTATCGGACTGTTTTAATAATTGACAGTTCTGAGAAATTAAATATTACATTACCCATCCGCGAAATCATTACATTCAAAATGAACAGTGAGAGCGTTTCTCTGCTGAGAAAGTGCACGCAATGAGCAAAGGAAATCCTGCAGGGAGAATGAAGGTTGTAATAATCTGTAACATTAATTGAAATATGGTTACAGTTATTTCGGGGAGAAGTATACTCTTTACACTGGTGATTTTTTTTTATGCAAAATGTGAAATATCATTTATTGAATACAATTGCCGTATTCACTTTTTCCTATTTGACTGCAATAACAATCAATCAGTTCCTCAAGTTCAGCTTCTCGCCTTCCTATAACAATACTATAACGAAAACGCACGTTTTTAACAGTCCTCAGAGATCGAAGAATTTTGATGAATATACAGCAATCCTTGAATCAGGCTTTTTTAAGGTTGCAGATGATTTGCATTCAAGGAATAATGACAAGAGCATGCTTTCCTCACCGGAGAACATTACCGACCTGATCCTTCTGGGTACCATTACCGGACCGTCGAGTATCGCTCGTGCATTGATAAAGAAAAAGTCTGAGCGTGAGCCGAAGATATTTAAAATGTGGTCCAATGTTTACGGGTACAGACTGGTCAGGATAAGCAATACAAAGGCGTATCTCAAAAGCGGAAGTGACATTAAGTTGCTTGACATGTTTGCTCCCGTCGAGCGATCAAGTGAAAGCAGATCTCTTGCGCGGAGAACTTCTCCGTCATCACAATTGGTTAAAAAGAGTATCAGCAGAGCGGAGATCCAGCAGAAGGTTTTGAATAATGTCGATAACGCCCTGAAAGGCATTCGCGCCGGGCCGTATCGAGAGGATGGTGTGATAAAGGGATTCAAGCTCTTTCGCATTAAACCCTACAATATATTATATAAGTTCGGTGCACGGCCAGGTGACGTAATCAAAAGGATTAATGGTCATTCTGTTGACAGCACACAGAAGCTGGTTAAGGTATGGGAGTCGGTGAAGGGCGATTCTCGCCTTACCGTCGATATCGAGCGGGGTGGCAAACTGGTGACCTTTGATTTGACTATATCCGAGTAAAAGAGGGTTCGAAGATGGAATGTGAGAAAGCGAAGACAGCAAAACGGTTATTAATGCTCTTCTCTGTGTTGATACTTGGTGCCAGTTTCTCTCTGTTAACAATTCATGCACAGGATAAAGATTCCAAAGAGAGCGACAAGACCGTTATCGAGAAGGGGAAAAAGTCGCCAGCCGAAATCGATAAGAAAGAAAAGAAGACAACCACTACAAAGAAGCAACCAAAGAAAAACCCAAAGAGGGTCAAGCATTTCACGCTGAACTTCCGTGATGTCGAAATTTCAGAGTTTTTAAACATAATGAGCCAGCTCATCGGAAAGAATATCATGATTGATGATAAGGTCAAGGGGAAAATTACCATAAGCTCGGCAAAAAAAATTCCGGTGACCGAAGCCTTTAACATCCTGAAATCGATTCTCGAAGTCAAGGGCTTTGCTGTGGTTGAAACAAGGAATCTGATCAAGGTCATCCCGATCAAGGAAGCGGTTAAAAAGAATGTTGAAGTTATAGTCGACGGAAAGAAAAAGGAGCTTCCCGAAGAAGGTGACAAGACAATTACCTATCTCTTTGAAGTACAGTTTGCCAACGCGAATGAGATAGCAAATGTTCTGAGGGCACTGAAATCCAGTTTTATCGATATTGTCGTCTACACTCCCCTGAATGTCATCGTGTTGAGCGGTACGGTTACTGAAATAAACGGTCTTATTAAAATCGCTTCTGCTTTGGATAGAAAGATCGAAGAGGAGATGCTTGATGAGATGGTTGGGAAGGGCAATATTCATGTTGTCCACCTTGAAAATGCCGATGCAGAACAGCTCGCGAACGTCCTCTCCCGAATACCTTTCTCGGAAAGGGCATTAATACAGCGAACCCTCCCGCCTCAGATACAACAGAAGATAGAGAAATCGAGAACGGCGCAAAGAGTAACAAAGACTCAGAAAACCGCTCCCAAAACTCAACCGGCTTCTAAGCTTTCGATAATCGCCAACAAGGAGACCAATTCACTCATAATAACCGCTACCATGGAGGAGTTCAGGGAGATATTGAGAATCATCAAGGAGCTGGATATCGTTCGTGAACAGGTACTTATCGAAGCGCTCATCCTGGAGGTATCTGCAGAACGCGGATGGGGTTTGGGGATAGACTGGATGCTGGGAGATCAGTCCGGAAATCATCTCTTCGGCGGTTCTTCACTGATGGGAGCCATACCTGACTACTCAACTCCTTCCAGTTTGAGTGGAAAAAAAGTTGCCATTCCCCTCTCACAGGGATTCCAGCTCGGGTATTTGAGCGATCGATCTGTTCTCGGTTTTGTTCTCCTGAACGCATCGGGGACCGATAAGAATTTTAACATCCTCTCGACCCCGCAAATATTGACTGTTGACAATCAGGAAGCTGAGCTCAATGTCGGAGAGGAGATCCCGGTACCGACAACGAACCGTATCTCCGACACGGGAACGCAGTTCTACACCTATGAGTATAAGACGGTCGGCGTCAAACTTAAAATTACGCCGCATATTACCAAGAAGGAGAAGATCACACTCGATTTTTATCT
>CAZZCF010000220.1:0-5960 GCA_964652955.1 uncultured Leptospirales bacterium | reverse complement strand
TCATTTGAAAAATATTTATGGGCTTTAATTATCGGTATACCGGGCTTGCTTTTTTTTTCCTATCTAATATACGGAACCTTTGCTTACAGCTTTTATATAACACTAACTGATGAAAATATTATTGGGAAGAATTCTTTTAAAATTAAGGTTAGTGAAATTAGGTTTAAGGATATTATAGAAATTTTTGGAAAGGGTAAAAGCTTCAACATTAAAATCAGAGATACACATGGGAAATCAATGATTATGAATACAGTAATAGATAATATAGAAGAGCTGCTGAATACAATAATCAGTAAGGCAATAAATTGTAAAAGGATTGATTTGCGTTATATACATAATATAAGATATTCAGGTATTACTGTTTATGAAAGAGGTTTGCAAAAGAAAATGGGGGTATGATATATGAAAGAGAAAGTAAAAGATCCAAAAACAGATTCACAACTACCCCTCCCCGAAATCTACACCAACACCGTCCCGCACTTTTTTTTATATATTTATTTGAGGTTTTAAATGTATTATGTATATTTATTGAAGAGTGAAATACAAGATTACATATATATTGGCAGTACTCCTGATTTAGATAGACGAATGAAAATCCATAATCAAGGAAAAGTTAAATCGACCAAGCATTATATTCCATTAAAGCTAATTTACTACGAGGCATATTCATATAAAGATGATGCAATAACAAGAGAAAGAAACTTGAAGCATTATGGGAATTCATTGTCGCATTTGAAAAAAAGATTGAAGTATTCATTGAATGCTTAAAAAAAGTGCGGGGTAAATATAAGGATGAGCCCACAATTTGCCAAAGAATTCGCCAGGATCATATCCGAGAATGTGAAGCTTTACGAGGAGAACATGGGAAGCATAGTGCTGCCTGAGCCTGTTGGCAGGGAACAGTGAGTTTTCTTACAATAAAATTTACCTGCCTTTTTTTGCATTAAGAAATATAAAGATTCAGTCTTAATCCCCATCGCATCCGGCCTTCCCAGCCCGCGGGTCGTCATACAGGTGGGGGGAAGCATTGCTCTTAATGGGACGCTGGGTTCCCTGGCTCGCCTTCGCGCTCAACAGCGTCATGACCGCCTATGATGTTCAGCAGGGCCCCTTTTGCCAACATAGTTGTCGCTTTCTTTATGTAATTCAAAACCTCACATACTGCACAAAATCCTCTTTCATATAGTTTCCGTGTACATCTTTCGCTCCCTTTGAGCCGCCTTTGACTGTTATTCTATAGGTGTTTCCTGCCTGCACGCCTTCCAGATCGAATTCATAGACGCGCAATAGGGCCGGCGCTATGTTCGGCCAGTCGGGCTCCACCATGTATGCCGGTCCGGCAGTACCGATAACGCGCTCTATCGTTACGGTTACCGTCTCGGGATCCATAACCGCTGAGAATATAATGTGCACATTCGTATAGGGATCTGCCCAGGAAAGTGTTTCGGTACTCCCCAACGTCCAGTAATCCTGACTTGCATCGGGATCCGAGGGGGGATAATCCCAGCCGTCGGTATCGTAATTCGGATCCGTTATGTATTCCACTGTGGGGCGGAGAGAGTTGACACTGTTGGTGAAATAGTGGAACACGTATTCCCGGTCGAGCGCATTGTTTTGCACGTCTGAAATGATTGTTTCAATAGTCAGCGTATAATTTGACTCGCTGTTCATTGGCGCATTGAACATCAGTGTTGCCACTGTGTCCGTCGGATTTGCCTGAATAGAGAAGTCGCAGCCTGGTGTGATAGTGATGGCATCGTACATGGTATTCCTCAGCACCGGTTCGCTGAAGGTAATGAGGATGTTATTCTGCTTCTCTATGGCGTAGTTGATTGAGCCCTCCTGCCAGGGATCATTGAGCGTGTATCCGGCCGGTGCCGTTCCTTCGGGGTTCTGGCGCACCGTTTGAACCGTGGGCTTTATGAAATCGTCGCCCACGGTGAAGCTGAATTTCTGCTGATCCCGGAGAGCGTTTCCGTTTACGTCCTTCAGGCTCTCGCTGAGAGTAACGGTGTAAGTGGTTCCGTAGCTCAGGTCGTAGAGCGGGTCGAAGGTGATGACAGTACAAGTGCCGTTCCAGGAGTAGGTTCCCTGTACGGCAGGGGTTATCGTTATGCCGTCGTAAATCGTGTCGATATCCATGGCCTCGGAAAAAGTAATAATTATGCTGGCATCGGGAAGGATTCCCGTTGCGTCGTTGGCCGGAGTGTTGGCAATCACCGTCGGAGGATTCAGGTCGGTATTCACATAAAACACCGTGGTATGGGTCTCCTCGAGGTCGTTCCCATCTTTATCCTCGGCTTCGGATGTAATTATTATCGTATACATCTGGGCATCGGTCAGGGAATTTTTCGGCTCAAAGGTCATCCTTTTATCGCCGTTGGACCATCTGAAGTATCCGTCGACATTACCGGAAGCGGATGAAAGGCTGAATGACTCGTTTGTCTTGATCGTGTCCATGCTCTTGCTGAAGCTCACTTCCACAATCACATTGCTCGCCACATCGGTCATGAAATTCGACGGATAGATTGAAATGACTTTCGGGCGGTCGAAGCCCATCTTCTCATCGATGTAGCTACATTCACTGAATACCATATTCGCGATTAAGAACAGCATCACGATGATAGTTTTTTTCGTTTTCATTGTTAAGCTCCTCTTCTGGGTTCGTACGCATTGCTGAGACAATGAACTCGCGGTAAATCTCATAAATCTACTGTCGTATATCTGTAACCTCATGGCCTTTTCGACTGACATGCTACTCCCTGAGCTCGAAGCTGAACATTTCCCGCATCGGATTGCCCTTTTCATCCCTAACGCCATACTCCCCGCCATTTATGATGAGACGGAACAGTGCCCTAACACCGGCATCCAGGTCATTCGAAAGACCGTCAAGCGCCACTCGTAAGATGCTGTTCCCGGCAAGCCAGGTGATGTCGGTGATCGATGGATTAAAACTCGGATCGAATCCTTCAATGGTGATGTTATCGTAGATGCTGAAAGTATCCATTGCAACCGGTCCGTTTTCGTTGATAAAGGCAATCTGAAAGTAATAGGCATGCTCTCCCACAGGTCCCATTTCAATGGATACAGGCCATGGTGGAGTCGTAGTGAAGAGGAGCGCATATACGCTATCGTCGCTCGAGCCCTGTACGTCTCCAACCTGTATGTATTTGGAATCATTGGCGCTGGTTTTGAATCTCACGACGTATGCATCCTGAAGGGTGAGCCCGTTTGCATCTTCTGCGGTCGTGGCAATTCGCAGGGTATGGAGTGTTTCGGTGCCCATGGGGCTTTCCGGAGAGAAGGTCATGACATCGCGTCCGGCATTCCAGGTGAGAGTGCCGCCTATGGACGGGGTTATTGAAAAGGCCGATTCCGTGGCGTTGATATTCATCGCCTCTGAAAAGTAGACCGCAATATCGGCAAATTTGCTGATATCGATGTTGGTAATTTCGGGATCCCAGTATGGCGGAACCGGGGCTCCCGAGACATTGACACCGGTGATGGTCGGGTAGATGAAATCGCTGCCGGTGATGAAGATTACCCTGCAGGTGCTCCCGAGCGTGTTTCCCGAAGCATCTTCGGCGCCCGTTGATACGGTGACCGTGTACTGGACGCCGAGAGCGAGATCGGTCGAGAGCACGTAGGTCATCTGCGTGCTCCCGGCATTCCAGGTGAAGTATCCGGAAACGCCCGGGCTGATGCTGAAGGCGCTCTCGGTTTTTATATGGTTCATCGCTTCCGAGAAATTGATGACGATATTCTGATCGACCGGCACACCGGTTGTGCCTCCGGGAGTATATACCGGAACCGATGAGACCACCGACGGCTTCTGCAGATCGTCGCCCACGTAAAATTCGGAGAGAAAATCCATCTCCATTTTGTTGCCGTGCCTGTCCTCGATGGTTCGCGGTATTTCAATGATGTACCGTGATCCGATATCAAGCCCGTACCGCGGTGTATAGGTGAACTTTTTGCCGCTGTTCCAGGTAACGGTCCCCTCGACGGTTCCCGAATCTCCGCTCAGCGTGAACTGTTTCTCAATATCAGACTTCTTCACGTTGTTGTTGAATTCAACAACAACGCTTTCACCGGTGCTCACACCGTACTGATGATTGGAGGGATAACAGGATTCGACCTTCAGTGTTTCAAAATTCGTCAAATGCTCGCATCCGGCCGCTATCAGTAATGATAGAATTATTGGGACGGTTCTTTTTCGTTTCATGATGCATGCTCCCTGCAGCTATGATGTTTTCCGGAGAGTCACGGAGACCCGGGGAACCATTCCCTGATCATGTTTCATGTTTGAGCCCCGGCTTGTTGCAAACCGGTTTCCCCGGGGTGACTTTTAATGTAAAGCCATTGGATTCCGTAACAGGATCTATCATACACATCCTTTATAGTATCTTTTTCTCGGTTTCTCCGCCGTTGAAATATGTCCCATAGATCATAGAGCAGACCATCGGAACGATGATCAGGGTCAGCGCCGTTGAAAACAGAAGGCCGCTGATAACGGTGAGTGACAACGGACGCCACAGATTGCTCCCCTCGCCGCCCTTGATGAGCATCGGGAACAGTCCCAGCACGGTCGTTATTGTGGTTATCAGTACCGGCCTGAATCGCCTGAGGCAGGTCGACCTGATGTATCCGGCGATGTTGTCGGCGGTCATCTCGCCTGTTTTGAATCCCCGGTTTACCGCATTGACCAGAATGATGCCGTTATTGACAACGATCCCCGCGAGCACGATGAGGCCGATATACACCGAGATGTTGAGGGAGGACCCGGTGATAAAGAGCGTCAGTATCACTCCGATCAGGGCAAGCGGCACGGTGATCATGATTATCAGCGGGATCTTCAGCGACTCGAAGAGAGATGCCAGTATCATATACACGAATATCACCGCAAAGGAAATGGAGACCATCATCGATCTGCGGTTCTCCTTCATCTTTTTCAGATTCTCATCGAACTCGTAGGTGTACTCCTCGGGGAAGGTCAGAGCGCTCAGGGCCTCTGCTATTTTTCTTTCCGCCTCATCAAAGGAGAGCGTGCCGAGCTTTGCCGTAACGGTTACGCAGCGGCGCCCGTTTTTTCTCCAGATCTTTGTTGGCGCTGTCCGTTCCTCAACCGTGACTATCTCTTTCACCGGTATGAGGCTGCCCGATTCGCTCTTAATCGAATAGTTGAGTATGCTGTCAATGGAAGCCCGCTGTTCCTTGAGATACCGCATGCGCACGTCGACTTCACGGTCATGGTCGATGAACTTGGTCACCACCGGACCGAATACGGCGCTGCGGAAGAAACTGGTTGCCTGCTGCGCCGATACCATTGATACTTCCGATTTGCTCCTGTCCACTGAGAGGACATATTCCGGGCGCCCTTCGCGGAAACGGAGCACACAGTCTTCAATTCCCGGGAGCGCGCCGATGCTGCGCGCCGCACCTCTGGCGAGTTTTCTCAGCTCGTCGTTTTCATTGCCGATAAAGGTTATGTTGAGCTCACGGGCAGCAACCTCATCTGCCTCGGTGAGAAAGACAAATCCGCCGTATTTTCTGAGAATATCGCCGAGCTCTCTTTTCAGCCTGTTCTTGACTTCCCGCTCATCCTTTATGGAACGGTATTCGTCTTCCAATCGTATCGAAAGGGTTCCCCGCCATTTTTCCACTTTTGTGGATACTTTTTCAGCGATCTTCATCGACTGGATCTTCTTCTCGGCGCGGGATACGGCTTCGTCGGTGTAGGCGAGGGATGTTCCGGTCGGGAATTCAAGGTATACGTAGAATTCACCGGTGCTTGCCGGATCAACGAATTCACTTTTGATTTTCGTTATCGTGATTAGGGACAGGAAAAAAAGTGCGCCGATTATCATGAATACTCTTTTCCTGTTGGCGAAAGCGTAATCGTATCCTCTCCCGTACCGGCTCTTCAGCTCCCTTTCCATGTCGTCGAATTTATTCAGTAT
>CAZZCF010000219.1:0-6034 GCA_964652955.1 uncultured Leptospirales bacterium | reverse complement strand
GATGAGGTGTTTTAATGGATTTCACTGAAGTGAATGATAAGAATTTTAAAGAAGAAGTTCTCAATGAGAAGGGGAAAAAAATAATCGTCGATTTCTGGGCTCCCTGGTGCGGTCCGTGTAAAATGCAGACACCCATTCTCGAAAAAATTGCCAAGTCCGGCGAGTTCAATGTAAAAATTACAAAGCTCAATACCGATGAGAATCCCGAAACGGCGCAAAACTTCGGTATCCATTCTATACCGACTATCATCATCTTCGAAGACGGGAGCGAGGTTGAGCGATTCATCGGTGTCCAGCCCGAAAACGTCCTCCGGGAAAAGCTCAAATAATCATTCATGAGAGCAGTTGTTCAGAGAGTTGCTCGCTCTTCAGTCACGGTCGATAATCGGCTTATTGCAACTATCGGAGAGGGGCTCGTTGTCCTGGCGGGTTTTCATCGGGATGACTCTCGGGATGATATTGAATACATCGCACATAAAGTAATGCAGCTGAGAATCTTCAACGACGAGAACAATATCATGAATAAAACAATCGGCGATGTTGACGGCGAGCTGCTGCTCATCTCACAGTTCACCCTGTATGGTGATGCGCGGAAGGGGAGGCGCCCCTCTTATTCTCATGCAATGCCCCCCGAGAGGGCGGCGCCCTTTTTTCAGGAATTTTTCGATTTTTGCAAGAGCACGTACGGGAAGGTTCTCTCTGGAGTTTTCGGTGCCCACATGGAGGTGGATATTCGAAATACGGGACCGGTAACCATACTTCTCGACAGTAGTAAATTGTTCTGAAGCAGCCGTTCCCGCGATTGCGGGGAGACTGTTTTAATCCCCCTTCTGATCCTTCAGGTGTCGTATAATCAGGTCGAGGTGATCGTTCTCCGGATTATCCTTTCTCATCTTTTCAAGCCGTTCCTTTATCCTCTCATATTTAAATCTCGTCGATGTGTAGCCGTTGTCAATGCTCCGTGCCTGCTGATAATAGTGATACGCCTCTCGAAATCTCATTTCATAGAAGCAGATGACCGCCATGTTGGACAGTGCCTTCACGTAACGGGGATCGAGGGTGAGTGCGATCCGGAGATATTTCCGCGCACTGACATAATCTCCCTGCTTGATACAGGCTGCCGAGATGTTATTGTAATAATATTTAACGGTCGGATTTTTCCTGATGGCAATGTGGAAATATCGGCGCGCATCTTCGTACAGGCACGCCCGGAGCTTTATCATGCCAATTCTATTGAGCTCACTGTCCGAATACCGGTCGAGTGATCTATTGTCACCCGTGCGGGAATAAGCGCTTTGCACAGTGAAAGCAGTAAAGGAGATGAGGATGATGATTCCGGCATTTCGTACGCGCGTTCCCATCCTGAGGACACTCATAGCGCTCCACTTTCTCCGCAAATAATAGCAGCGATCGGTACGGCATTCTGTTTGCATGTTTCTCTTTTATTTCTTTTTTTAAGAAACATGCATGGACTCAAAAGAGATGAACGGCGCTCCCTTTGAAGATAACGTAAACCTCGTCGTGCAGCTTGATGGCAAGCGATTCGAGCGACCGGTTGGTGATATATGAGTGGATGGTGATGCCGAAATCAACAACTATTTCATTGATGCCGCGTTTTCTGGTGATATCGACAACGGTTCCGCGAAAGCTGTTTGTTGCGCTGCTCTGCTGCTCCGTCCGGGAGATGATAATGTCTTCAGCCCGTACCATGGCGTATCGAACATCGGAATCGACGTCCCGTCCGATGAAGAGGGTTTTCCCCCCGTCGATTGAGAAGCGGGTGTTGTCGCCACTCCCGATGACGGCTCCGGGATAGATGTTGCGCGCACCGACAAAATTCGCCACAAAGCTGTTCCCGGGCGACCTGAAGACCTCGGAAGTAGTTCCGGTCTGCTCGATGATCCCGTTCTTGATGATCCCGACCTGATCGGCGAGCGCGAGCGCCTCCTCAAAATCGTGTGTGATATGAATGATGGTGGGATTCTGCAACCGTCGGATCTCTTTCAGAAGCGACATCATGGCTTCCCGGCTTATATAATCGAGGGAATTGAAGGGCTCGTCGAGCAGCAGAACGAGGGGATTGGTAATCAGCGCCCGGGCGAGGGCAACCCGCTGTTTCTCTCCTCCGCTGAGCCCCGTCACGCCTCTCCCGGCGAGATGTGTGATGCCGATTCTGGACATCATATCATCCGTTAACCTGATCACCTCGCTGCGATCAGTTCTTCTCACCCGCAGGGGGAAGGCGACGTTTTCCTCAACACTCAGATGCGGGAAGAGTGCTGAATCCTGATAGACGACCCCGAATCTCCGCTTCTCCGGTGGCAGCCGGGTTATGTCGGCACCACCGGCACGCACCCGACCCTGATCGGGTGATACGATACCGGCCATAATGTTCAGGAGGAGCGTTTTCCCCGCACCCGTCGGTCCCAGGAGCACAAAGTGAATGTTCTCCTGAACCGTCAATGAGGGGACCGTGAGAGTAAATCCGCTGAACCGCTTGTGAATGTTCTGAAGCTCAAGCACGATAGCGCATCCATAACCGCGAGATGATTCGCAAAAGAATGAATATGATAACGCAGAGCAGAATGAGAAGGAGCGCGACCGGCCGCGAAGACTGAAGCCCGAAAGAGGTGAACCGCTCATAGATGAGCACCGGTGCAATCATCGGATGATAGGCGAGTATGACGACCGCGCCGAATTCGCTGATTCCTCTGCCCCACATGAGCACTGAGCCGGTAAAAATAGACGGAGACGCGAGCGGAAGCATCACCCTGAAGAAAACCTGCCGCTGATTCGCGCCGAGCGTTCGCGCAACATTCTCGATTCGCTGATCGATTGACCTGAAACCCTCACGCACCGTGTCGAGATAGAAGGGGATCGAGACAAAGGCCATTGCGAGAGAGATGCCCGCCCGTGTTCCTATGAAATCGATACCGGCCCGGTTGAACAGATTGCCCAGATATCCGCTGCCGAAAACCATCAGAAGGGCGATACCGGCAGCGGTATGCGGGATGATGATGGGGAGATTGATGAGAGCCTCGAGAACACTCTTCCCGCGAAACCGATATCGCGCGAGGAGGTAGGAGAGGGGCGTGCCGAAGATCAGCGCGAAGAGCGTCGCATACAACGCAGTTTCGAAGGTCAGAATGATTGATGAGAGCACCTCATTATCGCCGAAGAGGGAGATAAATTCGGCAATCGGTGTTGCGACCATCATCCCGCCGATGGGGAGAAAGACGAGCAGAAAGGAGATTACCGCAAATACCAGGCCCGTGATGATAAAGGTGCGCATGCCGTTACATACCCCTGACCAGTTTCTTTAACCTCTCGGGAACCCTCTCACGCTCGCGCGAAACAGGGGGATTTACCGGTTTCTGACCGTCGCGGTCTATGATAGCCCTGCCCTCAGTGCCGAGCATGAACTCCAGAAAGCCGATTGCATCCGGGAGATTCTGCGGGTTCTTGACCATGGTCAACCCGTACACGATCGCCTTTCCCTCGTGATAGATCACCTCGCCGGGCTTCTTGCCGGTCACCGGATGCCTGACCTGCTTGTAGAAGGAATTGAACCGGTACGAGCCGAGATTGATCTCTTCGGGCAGCTCGAGAAAGGGCATCCGGTGCTGAATCGCCACCGACCGGTAGATGAAGGCATAATCGAGAACACCGGCTTCAAGAAGGGCAATCAGATCCACCTCCTTCGGCCTGATATTCCGCGGCGGACACCCCGCCCGCAGGCGCTTGTAGAGATCCCGTTCGCGATAATATTTCTCAGCAAGCTTCCAGACGAGCTGTGACCGATAGCCGCAGGGATCCTTATCAGGATCGGAGTGGCCGTAGGAGACATCGTCCCTGAGTAAAATCCGATACCAGTTATCTCTGTTTATCCGGTCCGCATATCTGCTCTTTTTATGATACATGATTGCCATCTCATTGGTGGCGAAGTCGATGCAGAAATCGGCATGCTCCGGGATAAGGAGATTGTAGATGACCGTTGAATCAGCCGAAGCCACAATGTCACAGTCCCGGTGCAGATCTCTTACTTTGCGGGCAGCTTCTCTGCTCCCCGAAGACTCGAGCAGAACAGCGATATCGGAATTCTTCTTCTCGTACGCTGTTTTGAGATGTTTCATCGGAACCGCGAGGCTCCCTGCGTGAAAGATGATAATCTTTCTGGACGCATCCTCTTTACAGTGGAGAGAGAGGAGGAGAATTATACAGAGCACAATAAATTTTTTCATGGTTATCACCCGGTCTATGTCTGATCTTATAGAGAGACGTAACCGCATAATAAAGTCAATTACGTTTTGTCGTTATTTGTAAGTTATAGTAATATTTCGATACTCAAAGAGACCTGAATTGTTGATACAGATCGCTCCGCCGCCTTGCTCCCCGCTCTGAAATAAATAGATAATTTATCGGTTAAAAATCTTGCAATATGATTACTATAAAATAAACCATTCTCTATCATACTAAAACCGTTATCGTGTCAGATGAAAAAGAAGCTCTTTCATGAACTCGCAGAGAAGTACCGGAAAGAGATGGCAGATCCTCCCTGCTCGCATTTCGGGAGCTGCGGGGGCTGCTCTCTTCAGGACATCCCCCGTGAAGAGCAGCTCCGGCTGAAACGGGAATATCTGAACAGAATCTTCGACGGTATCTGTGAATTCGGACCGGTTCATCCCGCAGCCCCCTACCGGTACCGGAACCGGATGGACTTCGTCACCGCTTTCGGCAAGATCGGTCTCAGGCGGGCCGGCGATTACCGAACGGTGATCGATATCGAAAGCTGCGAGATAATGCAGGAGCGCTCCAACGAGCTATTTCAGAAGATACGCCCGCTCCTGGCCGGCATCGATTATCACGATTATCTCACTCATGAAGGTTATCTGCGATATGTTGTCCTCCGGCAGGGGAGGTTTACCGGAGATCTGATGCTCAACTTCGTGGTAGCCGAGCGGGATAACCGGCTTCGGGATGCCATCGAGCAGATATATGATCATGCCGATTCGATATCCCTTCTCCTCAATGAGGGGAAAGCCGACCTCAGCTTCGGCGAGGTCATCGAGGTTGTCAAGAAGGGGACGATTGAGGAATCCCTCGACGGCATACGGTACATCATCGCTCCCAACACATTTTTCCAGGCGAATTCGGAGATTACGCTCGCGATGTATCGGCGCATAAAAGAGGAGGTGCGGGGAACGGTGCTCGATTTATACGCCGGCGTGGGGGGCATCACCCTCTTCATTGCCGACAGCTGCGAGCGGGTGACCGGCGTCGAGTCCCTGCCTGAATCGGTCACGCTGGCCGAGGAGAACCGGCTCCGCAACGGAATCGGGAATGCCGATTTCGTCTGTGCGGACGCGCGCGCCTTCGTCAGGGAGGCCGGCCCATACGATACCGTTGTCCTCGATCCGCCGCGGACAGGCGTGCACCCGAAGATGATAAAGCATCTGAACAGAATAGGAGCCGGGAGGATCATCTACATGTCCTGCAATCCGGCGAGCTTCAAAGAGGATCTCCTCGCGCTCACCGGGTACACGGTCGAGTTCCTCGAAGCCTACGACATGTTCCCCCAGACGCCGCATCTGGAGACGCTGGCGGTGCTGCGGAGGGTGTAGGTGTGGAGGGTGATTATTTATAATATTAACAAAAGGTCTTTTTTTTACTACTCTCACAGTTTTTACTGACCATTATGTCAATACGATCAGGTCCTTTGGCCAGGCAACGGATGAATTTGAATTATTTGATATTATTTTCATCTGATACCCAATTTTTAGGATTATTAATAATGTATTTCCGTATTCTGTGAAATTCGTCTTTATCACGAATGATGCGTTCATAATAATTGCGCTGCCAGACAGGAACGCCTCGCGTAAGACGTTTCTCGTTGATACGCCGTGCGGAAAATGTTTTTAATGCGCGAACCATTTCAGGTAAACCATGACATTTTATAATATATGACGTACCCGTAGGGGCGGGTTTCAAACCCGCCCCTACGGGTACGGTGAAACCCGCCCCTACGGGTACGGTG
>CAZZCF010000218.1:0-6051 GCA_964652955.1 uncultured Leptospirales bacterium | reverse complement strand
TCATGCCCTCTGTATCTTGATATCTCCGAAAATAGTATGCTGAAGCAATCGGATGAAACCCGATTTTGCCATCTCCAGAATGGCCAGAAAAGAAACAACTATCTCCGAACGATGTGCCTGTAAAGTAAAAAGATCATTGAAAAAAATGTGCTCCTGATCACGCAGGAGAACTTTGATAAAGTCGATTCGATCACTTATCAGCAGCTCGTCAAATACAATTTCTCCTTCTTCGACATCACGGGCAGTATCATAAACATCAACAAAAGCATTGAGAAGATCAAAGAGCGAGAGGTCAAGGTATACATCATCGCCAATCGGAGAATCACTGTTTCGCGAAAAACAGTTCGCCTGCAGATCATACCCCTCGATGAGTTTCCGTGACATTATCTGAAACCGTTTATACTCAAGCAGCTTCTCAACCAGATCCGGCGGGAGCGGTGGTACAAAGTATTCGTCTTCAATATCCGCTGCAGGAAGTATCGCCTTCGATTTGTAATAGAGCAGCTCGGATGCCATCAGGATGAACTCCGATGCAACATGAATATTCAACTTTTCCATTAACCGCAAATACGCAACGTACTGCTCGGTAATATGAGAGAGGGAGATCTCCATAATATCAATCTTCGAACGCTTAATTAAGTCCCAGAGCAGATCGAGCGGCCCCTCAAAATTGTCTATGTGAATGACGTATTTCTCCGAGCTCTTCTGTTCAAAAATCATACGAAACCCCTGATGACAATGTCGATTCTCCCGGTTTCATCAGTCGATAACAGAAACGGAGAGCGTAACTCTCCGATTATCTCCTCCATTCCCATGATGTCAGCGGCAACTCTCCGAATACCGCCCCGGCGAGTTAGTGATACATCCCCCTGTTATGGGTACCTTTCGAAATCAGGTGTTTCACTTGTCACAAAATGATAATTCCTGATTGTATCAGATATTGCACTTACAAGGAATCTTCAAATTTAAATGAATAAAAGTTCCCTTATGACAGAGCTTTTTCAGCCGCCTTTTGTAGTCTCTCAGGAGGGAATGGCTTTACAACGAAGTCCTTAACTCCAATCTTGATCGCTCTTGTTAACAGGTTCTCCTGACCAAGTGCAGTTACCATAATGATTCTCGCGGACGGATCTATATTCAATATCTCCTCTGCCGCCTCAATCCCGTCTTTCTCCCTCATGGTAATATCCATAGTAACCAGATCGGGCTTGAGCTTCCTGTACAGTTCAACAGCTTCAAGTCCATTCTCAGCTTCACCCGCTATCTCATGACCCTTGGGAACGAGAGCATCCTTAACAAGAGTCCGCATAAATTTGGCATCATCAACAATCAGAATTTTAGCCATTTTTCAATCTCCGGAACATAGATAATTTCAATTCAATGATATTACCTGAACATGATGGTTCACAGCGACCATCAGGGTGTATTTGCTTCTCTTATAGCTCAAAGAGAGGTGCCGGGTAACTATTCACGCTGTAAAACAGACCTTAACAACTACAATCTACACATCACAACAGAGCAATCAACAACATTTTTTAATTTTTAAAAAAATTTCAGACTTGCCATACACGGGAGTACCGCTGTCTCCATCATATCGTCAATAACCGCAAATCGCTGCCCGAGCTTCGATCATCAGAGATGCTCCACAATTCTTCGCGGAATATCGTATAATGACGAAACAGTTGAAACGGCGCCCATCTCGACCGCAACCCTGTTCATCCCATAGACAACCGACGTTTCCTCGTTCTGGGCAATCGTATACCCCCCCCGCTTTTTTATTTCGAATATGCCTTTCGCTCCATCCCG
Organism: uncultured Leptospirales bacterium; assembly: GCA_964652955.1. Taxonomy (GTDB): domain Bacteria; phylum Spirochaetota; class UBA4802; order UBA4802; family JAKQUI01; genus CAZZCF01. The sequence continues at coordinate 4,245 of CAZZCF010000218.1, read as the reverse complement.
ACCCATTCCCGTCATGATAACCGCTATCGCATCCTGACCGCAGTATTCGGCAATCGAGTTGAACAGAACATCTATCGAAGGCATATGGCCGGAAACCTTATCGCCCTTATACACTCTCAGCTGTTTTTTCGTTCCGCGTTCCTCTACTGCCATATGGCAATTGCCGGGAGCAACATAGCCCCATCCCGGGTACAGAATATCGCCATCAGCTCCTTCCTTGACATTCAGAGAGCAGTTGGAATTCAACCGCTCGGCAAAAGCGCTGGTAAATCCTTCAGGCATATGCTGAACCACGAGTACCGGAGAGGGGAGCTCGCGCGGGAAGCCCTTAAAGACCGTCATCAGCGCTGATGGTCCTCCGGTTGATGTGCCAATCCCGATCACCCGCGAACTCTCCGTAACGGCGATCTCCTCAGCGGACACTTCGCTTCCCTTCTCCCGTTCATCATCCCGATCTCCCATCGAAGGTATCCGCACCTTCGACTGGTAAACAGATTTCACCTTGGTGATGAGAAGCTCGGCAATGTCATCGACCGATATGATAAAATCCGAAGACGGCTTGGGGATGAAATCAACCGCTCCGTACTCAAGCGCCTTGAAGGTCGCTTCAGCCCCATGCTGAGTCAAAACGCTCATCATGATGACCGGTTTGGGATTGGTCCTGATAATATTCTTCAGCGACTCGAGCCCGTCCATGATGGGCATTTCGATATCCATGGTGATGATATCGGGATTTAATTTATCGTTTTTAAAAAGGGCTGACTTGCCGTTATTGGCGGTCCCCACCACTTCAATGAGGGGATCACTGGTGAGGATATCGGTGACGACCTTTCTGAAAAGCGCAGAATCATCAACAACAAGAACTTTTATTTTTCGGTCACCCATTATTCTCTCAGTCGATTAACGATGACCTTCAGAGAATCGGTCTCGGGAAGAATCAGGAGATTCCCGATGATGGTCTCATCCTGATAATAGAACTCTGTATTCATGATAAGGGCGAAGTCGTTTGAGATATTATGAAGGACGAGAATTGAATCGAGAATCGATTGCATGTAATCGTGCACGAGGGTGGGCACGGTGGGCTTGATCACCAGCTCCGTTTGTTCGGAAAATTCATTCACCACCGATGAACCGACAATATTCGTGACCTCGATCAGGGCCGACTCTCCGTCTTCGGATAATTCCTTTACCCCTTTCGCTTCAGCTCCATAGAGCAGGTTTACCAGATCAAAGCCGGAATCTTCAAGGAGGCTGAAGAGTATCGTTCCCCGAATACTACCCTCAAGCGGCATATACACTCCCATATAGACACTGTCAATCTCACCAATGCTTTCCGGAATCTTCTCAAGGGGCAGAATCCGCACCTCCGGAATTGAGAGATCTATCCTCTTCTTCACGATTTTCGAGAGCGATTCAGCCGCACGGGCTATTCCGCTGTTCGCGAGCACCTGCATCCGGTTGAGGTCTTCACTGCTCATTTGAAGCGTTTGCCTGATATACTCATCCGTGTCGAGAACTTCCACGGAGCTTGAAATGCTCTCCTTGAGCTCTTCCTTGAAGCTGTTCAGGGTTTCCTTGACGCTCTTCTCTACATCTTTTTCTTCCTCATCGAACGCTTCCTCCACCGGGGCTTCTTCCGCCCCTTCGCGGCCGGCAGATATCTCCTTTTCATAGATGATATCCTCTTTCACCTCGGGCTCTTCCTTCATCTCTCCGGACTCCGGAAAGGACGCAATCCCGGCTCTTTCATCGGAGGCTTCCGGAGGCATCACCGCATCGCGGGGAGGGGAAACCTCGGCCTCCTCCACTGCATGTTCGGCCTTCTTCATCCGTGCAGCTTCAACCATCCGGTGTTTCTCTCTTCGGGAAAGAAGCTCCTGCTCGCCGATGACTTTGTTGATCATGGAAGAAACGTCAAGGATCAGGCAGATGCTTCCATCGCCGAGTATAGAAGCACCGGCAAGCCCCTCGACGGTAGTGTAATTCTGCTCAAGGGACTTGATAACAATCTCCTGTTTCCCCTCCAGTGTATCGACCATGAGGCCAACTTTCCGATTGCCGAAGCCGACCACGACCACCGGAACCTTCCTCCCCTCCTCAAGCGCACTATCGACATCAATGAAATCACTCAGGCGGAGCAGCGAAAGGATCTCTCCCCGGAGGTTGATAACCTCATGTCCCTCAATAGTGGTAATATCCGATTCGTCAATCTTCACGGTCTCGATGACGTCAGAGAGCGGGATAGCATACAACTCCTTTGCCACCCGAACCATGATTGCCGGAATAATAGCCAGGGTAAGGGGAAAGGACATGATAAACCGCGTTCCCATTCCCTGCTCGGTCTCGATAGCGATGTTCCCGTTGAGCTCGTTGACAATCTCCCGCACCACATTCATGCCAACTCCCCGACCCGAGACATCGGTAATGACCGTCGCGGTGGTGAAGCCGGGGTTGAAAATAAATTGATAGATATCCTCGGCATCCATTGTCTTCATCATTTCGCGCGTGGCCATTCCCTTCTCAATGACCTTCTGCTTAATCTTCTCAATATCGAGCCCGCGGCCATCATCGCCCACCTCGACGAAAATCTGATTGCCCCCCTGATAGGCGTTCAGGGTCACCGTTGCAGTCTGAGATTTCCTGACGCGAATCCGCTCCTCCTCCGGTTCGATGCCGTGATCGATAGCATTCCGTATCAGGTGCATCAGAGGCTCACCGATAACGTCGATGACCTTCTTATCCAGCTCGGTATCCTCTCCCCTGATAACAAGCTGGACATTTTTCTTGAACTCATGAGCCAGGTCCCGCACCAGTCGATTGAAGCGATTGAAAACCTGGCCGATAGGGACCATCCGTGTTTTCATAATTGCGGTCTGCAGGTCCTTTGCGATACGGGACATCTGCTCCATGCGGCTTTTGAATTCATTGACAATATTCTTCTCGTAGATCTCTTTTCGCAACTCATCGTAGAGCCTGTAAAATCCCGAATTCGCAATAACCAGCTCTCCGACGTTATTGAGCAGGCTGTCGAGCTTATCGATGGATACCTTAACGGTTTTGAGTACCATCGATTTACGGTCATCCCGCTTTCGTTCGAAATCAGTCTTGAGATATTGATCTTCATCGGCATCGGTTATATCATCATCCACGAGCTTCTCGGCGATTTCACGGGGGGTATTCGCGTGATCACTTGCAACCTCATGATCGCGATAACTCTGCTTTTCGTGAAACTTCAGCGCCAGCTTGTCCTTTACCCGGGAGAGCGTTATTCTTCGCAAGTCAATCCTGTTAACCTGATCCACATCGCAGGCCTTTCGTATCTCCTCATCCGACTCCTTCGTGAGCAGGACGATCTTGAAGGCATTCTGCAGCGATTCCTCGGTAACACCCTCCATATCCGGAACAGTTGTTACCACCTTCCCGATCTGACCGAGCGCACTGACGACAAGCTGTACCTTCATCACCTTCATCACGGCATCCGGTTCCATGAAGACGATTATCTCGGTACAGGAATCGCCCCCTTCCAGTCCACCGCGAATTGATCGGACCTCGGAAGCGTTCAGTGAAGTTCTGGCAATCGTTTCTTCCATAGCAGGCTCCATCTTCTCCACGCGTTCATTTTTTATCACCCCGTTGCTCAGCTCCTGTATCTCACCGATAATGCCCGATAAATCCTGTTGAGGCTCTTCACCTGCCGCAACCGCATTGATGACCGATGTTATCGCATCGAAGCACTTGAAGAGGAGATCGATAATCACCGTATTGACGCTCATCGTCCGGTCTCTGATGCCCTGAAGGAGATTCTCCATGCGATGCGCCAGATCGCTCAGGTCATTCAATCCCACAAAAGCAGCCGAGCTCTTCAGCGAATGTGCAGTCCTGAAGATGTTATTGATAATATCACTATTATCAGGGTCCTTCTCGAGATGGAGGAGATTCTGATTCATCTCCTGAAGCTGCTCATCCGCTTCCTCAAGGAAGATATCCTGATATTCGCCTACCGTAAACGCCATTATCATTCTCCACAATTGGTATTAGGGTGCGCCGGTCACGACCGCATGAATTCGGCCGTGACATCCCGAATAACCGTCACCCGTTACTCCTGCTCCTCTTCAAAGAGCATGTTTTCAGGCATGTAATATTGAGAATCAAACCGAACCTCGTCCTCAAGTTCTGACAGGTGGACATGGTTAATAACCGCCATCACCCCACCTCCCAGAAATCAAACCCCTGCTCCTGGGCAAA
>CAZZCF010000217.1:0-6056 GCA_964652955.1 uncultured Leptospirales bacterium | reverse complement strand
AGACCACCACCACCAATAAAGGATGCAACCGTTGCCGTTCCCACATTAATGGTTGCCGCGCTCCGTACACCTGCCATGATAACCGGTACTGCCAGGGGTATCTTTACTTTCCAGAGCACCTGCTTGTTCGTGAAACCGATACCTTTCGCTGCTTCGACAACCTCTGATGATATAGAGAGCATTCCTGAAGTTGCATTAAAAACAATGGGAACGAGACTATACATGAAAAGTGCTATAACAGCAGGCAATGCACCAACACCAACAAAAATAAAGACAATAGCAACGACTGCGACCGATGGTACTGACTGAGCGGCTGCAGTTATGGTAAGGAGCCTGTTCCCCTGTTTTTCTCTCCCTTCGCGTGTCACAATGATGGACAGTGCGACACCAAAAAATATCGCAGGTATTATCGAAATGAGAAAAATAATACCATGCTGCACTACCAGCACAGTTATCTCATTGCTATGCTCAATGATATATGTGAAAAGGCTCACCGTATAATCCGCCTCTCCTCCTTCATCATATTACATTTGACATTAGGTATTAGAACGATCTGATTCACGACTCATTTCATCAAAGAGACTGCTCAAGGTAACAACCCCAAGGAGCCTCTTCTTTGAACTCACGACAGGCAATACTTTTTCACCAGACTCCAGCATCTTTGAAAGCGCCTCACTTAAATTTGCACTCTTCTCTATGTAAACGGGATCATCACTCTTCATGACACTACATCCTTCACCACTTTCGACAACACAATGATATCGGCCGACCATTTTCTCTTCACTATCGATAATGAAAACAACCCTCTCTTCCTTACCTTCAAAGATCCGTTGAATCGTCTCATTCGAATCTTCTGGAGAAACGGTAGAAAAGCCAGATTTCTCAATAAAATTGCTTGTCTTTCGCAGAGAGAGTGCTTTTAGATTCCTGTCATGCCCCAGGAGCATCTCCACCAATTTACCGCCCGGTTCAAAGAGTATGTTTTCAGGGGTATCATACCGCACGAGTGTTCCCTCATTCATTATCGCAATGCGATCACCGACCTTGAGTGCCTCATTGATATCATGCGTTACGAGCACTATTGTTTTTTGAATCCTTTCCTGAATATCAATCAGGGTATCCTGCAATGTAATTCGGTTAATTGGATCAATTGCTCCAAAGGGCTCATCCATAAGAAGAATATCAGGATCGGCAGCAAGAGCACGAGCGAGGCCAACCCTTTGTCTTTCACCCCCCGATAATTGAACAGGATACTCCTCACAAAAGCTCTCATCGAGCGTAACAAGATCGAGCAGTTCCATAACCCGCTTGTGTATCCTCGCATCATTCCACTTTAAAAGACGGGGAATAACCGCTATGTTATCATAAACCGTATAGTGAGGAAAAAGACCAACTTCCTGAATAACATATCCCATGGCTCTTCGAAGCATCACCGGGTTATACTCATTAATCGATCTGCCACGAATCCTGATCTCCCCCGTATCCGCTTCCACCATTCTGTTAATCATTCTCAATGTTGTTGTCTTCCCACATCCCGATGGACCAACAAGCACTGAAACCGTTCCTTGATCAAAGATAATGCTCAAATTATCTACCGCTATCTTTTCCCCGTATTTCTTACAGACATTCTGTAACGCTATCACGATTATAATCCCATCTTCTAATTACGTTGCAAACCCTGCGGCGTTAACCACATCTCAATTCTAAGAAAAAGGTAATTCAATCCCATTCCCATCAGGGAAACGAGAATTGCACCGGAGAAAACCATGAATAAATTTGCCCTGCTCACTCCAGAAAATATGAAATAGCCAAGTCCCCCTGCAGCAATGAGAAATGCAAAGGTTGCTATACCGACACCGAGTACAATAGCATTTCGTATTCCCGCCATGATAACCGGCACCGAAAGCGGCGCTTTAATCTTATAGAGTATCTGAGCTCTGGTGAATCCCATACCGCGTGCTGCTTCAATAACATTGGGATCAACTTCATTGAGCGCTGTATAAGTATTGCGAACGATAGGCAGCAATGAATAGAGAACAATGGCAAATACAGCCGGCGTTATACCGAGTCCCAGCTTAACAGGAGCTAACAACACAACCATAATGCCAAAAAGCGCCAGGCTTGGTATCGTCATTATAAGACTTGAGAGACCGATAACAATTCGTGAAAGATGCGGACGAGAGGAAATCAAGAATCCTATAGACACACCGATAACTATTGCAATCGGCATACTATAAGAGATAATGAGCAGATGATTAACCGTTTCCCAGAATAACTTATCGTAGTAATATGAAAGAAATGTTATAATTGAAATAGCGACTCACCTCCAAACCAAATATGCACGGTATCAGGCAGAACACCAGAAACGTCTATTCATGAATAAAAACAGATCTGCAGAAGATAAGAAGCGTCTATTGTAGGAAACGGAAGTCACAAGTACTCTTTAGTGGAAAGCACCTCTCCATCCTGAAACGCAGTATCTCTCCTTTCAGGAAAAGCGAGCCTTCCTCTTTACCCCAAGGAGTGAAACCATCACACGCGTTTGCAATAATCGCGCATTCCTGAATTATCAGCTTTTGAGTTTCTTCTCGATATTTTTATCAAGATGTGTGATAAATTCATCAATTCCATCGTTGTTAGTCGCGCTCATATAAAACAGCTTGAGCTTCGCATTTATCTTTCTGATATTCTCCTTCAATTCTTCCATATTAAAATTGAGATAAGGAAGGAGATCCATCTTATTTATAATCATCGTCTGTGAGGTGGTAAACATCAGTGGATATTTCACCGGTTTATCTTCACCTTCAGTAATACTCAGAACAACAATGCGTTCATCATCACCGAGCTGAAACTCCGCAGGACATACGAGGTTTCCCACGTTCTCAATGATGATGAAATCGAGGTTTTTAAGATCGAATTTATTGAGACATTTCATTATCCAGGAACTCTCCAGATGGCAGTCACCCAGATAACGGGATGTTTCAATCTGAATTATCGGTACATCATGCTTCGCGAGCCTCTCAGCGTCTTTGGTGGTACTTATATCGCCCTCAATCACCCCTATTCTGTACTTATTCTTCAAAGAGTTTATAACACTGTCAGTTATCGTTGTCTTCCCCGATCCTGGGGAGCTCATTATATCTATCATATATATCTTATTCTCTTTGAGTAAATCCTCTATTTCACGTGCCATCTCCTTATTAGATTCAAGAATATCTTGCAGGACCTTTATTTCCATAACCACCTCCTCAATCTGAGTCATATTGCATTTTACAAATTCACAATGCAAACAAATTTTCTATTAGACCACTCCTTTCTTCAACAGGCGAAGCTCCTCAACAAGTTTCTGCGATGGTACGGAGAGATGTCGATGAGCAAGATATAAAACAAAGAAATCGCGGTGAATAGAAAAGTCCTTAATCGTGATAACTTTAATGAGATTCATGCTTTGTTCCATCTGAATTGAAAGCGATGAAACAAATGATACCCCGATACCAGCTGTAACCGCTTCTTTAACACTCTCAGTATTTGAGCATTCCAACACGATCATAAGATTCGATGGGAGAATACCACGTTTGCTCAATGCACTCTCGTACGCATTTCTGGTTCCCGAACCACTCTCTCTCTGGACAAGGGGCATTCTTTTGAGTTCGCCGAGCGATATGGTATCGGGATAATTCATATTGCCGATAAGCACGACTTCATCGCTGAGAATATGCTCATACTTGAGCGACGGATGTTTCATCTGCCTCCCCGATACGCCGACCTCAGCCACACCCTCTTTCACCAATTCAACAACTTCTCGACTATCCGATACCCCAACTTTATAGTAGAGATTTCTATGCTTGTTAATAATCCCCGCTATTACCTTTGGAAGGATATAAGCGGACGGTATTGTACTTGATGCAATACTGGATACTCCAACAGCACTCTGTATGTTGAGATCGCTTTTAAGCGTATTAATATCGTCAAATATCTTCTCACAAAAAACCCTAAATAGCTCACCCTCACGAGTTATGGAGAACTCCATACTCGTTCTCTCTATCAGCCGAACACCCAGCATCTCCTCCAGAGACTGTATATGATGACTTATCGTCGCCTGCCCGATCTTCAATTTCCTCGACGCCCGGGTGAAGTTTTGTTCCTGAAGAACCGTAAGGTACGAGCGCAACTGCTTGATATAAAAGTTAAATTCTTTTTTTTTACTCATTCAGTGAAACCCTAACGTGATTAATGTACTATCCGGAAAGCTCTTTCATCATTACAACACAATATCAAATTTTTCAACAGGGAAGGTTACCGCAGATTACAGGTGCCGATACGGCTCTCATATCCATCAATCGCTATTATCAGTAAACAAACTCTTCTGCAATGAATTATTAAAAGCTTTTCTATACTCAATTCCCAGATGCTCGAAAGCAAATCTTGTCGCAACTCTCCCACGAGGTGTTCTCTGTAAAAGTCCTATTTGCACAAGAAACGGCTCGTAAAAGTCCTCAAGTGTTTCAATCTCTTCACCAACAGAAATTGCTATCGTTTTGATACCGACTGGTCCACCATCATACTTCTCAATGATAGAGGAGAGTATTTTCCTGTCCATTTCATCCAAACCGAGATCATCAATATCAAGCTGTTTGAGAGCATACCGCGTGATTTCAAGATCAATTGTCTGACGATTCATCACTGTTGCAAAATCTGAAACCCGTTTAATCAATCTGTTGACAATTCTCGGTGTCCTTCTCGACCTATCCGCTATTTCGAACGCTGCATCGTCAGTAATGGGACAATTGAGAATACTCGATGTCCGAATTGCAATCTTCTTCAGATCGTCCCTCCCGTAATAATTGAGCCTGACAGGTATACCGAATCTATCACGCAAGGCCGAAGTTAACAGTCCTGTTCTGGTTGTTGCTCCTATCATAGTAAATGAAGAGAGATTTATCTTTATCGCTTTTGCTCCCATACCCTGCCCGATTATAATGTCAAGTGTTCGATCCTCCATCGCCGGATAGAGTATCTCCTCGATTGCAGGCGATAATCGATGAATCTCATCTATAAAGAGAATATCGCTCCCCTCAAGAGAAGTGAGAATTGATGCCACATCCGATTTATCCAACAGCGGAGCGGAAGCAGATCGAATGTTTACACCTAAATCACGGGCTATTATGTATGCAAGAGTTGTCTTCCCTAAACCTGGCGGGCCTGCCAATAGAACGTGATCGAGGGGTTGACTCCTCATCTTCGCCGATTGAATAAAAACTTTCAGGTTTTCAACAATCTTGGATTGACCGACAAATTCATCAAATGTCACAGGACGCAATGACTTTTCTTCTTCATCGGACTCCAGTCTCTGCGCACTGACCAAACGGGGACGTTTATCCATCATTTTATTATTTTCTACTTACTTCTTGGTGAGCTTCTCGTAATCTTTTATTGTTTTGATGATTTTTTCAGAAGAGCCGATTTTCAGAATATCCTCACGGAGCTTATCATTTCCCATTATTCGGGCTATGTTCGCAAGGGTTTTAATATGTTGAGTGAGTTTATTCTTCGGAACAATCAGAAGAATAGCTATATTTACCGGCAAATTATCAATAGAATCAAAATCAACGCCCTCACTCGACGTCGCCAATACAATTATGACATTATCAACTTTCGCTGTCGAACAGTGCGGTATTGCGACACCCTTTCCAATACCGGTACTCATTGCTCTCTCTCGCTCAATGAGAGATTTCCGTATAGCTTCTTCGTATTCCTTATCGATCTCTTTATTCTTCACAGCAAGTGAAAGCATCTTCTCAATAAGCTCCCACCTATCCTTCACCTTCACTTTCAACAGTATATTACTCTTCTTCAAATTTTCTGAGAGAACCATATGTATAATAGCCAGTTACTCGTAATTTTTTATCTTACGATAGCACACAATAAAATGATAGTTCTGTATACGAATAATTCAATACAAGGATATCTGAAATACTACTGTATATCTGCCTGCGATCACGCTAACCGCTCTCATATCCGTGAAAAGACGGCAAATATGAACTCCACACGTTATA
>CAZZCF010000216.1:0-6057 GCA_964652955.1 uncultured Leptospirales bacterium | reverse complement strand
TTCACTCAGGGCGTGTCGCTTTGCTGCCAAACTCAATTTTGAGATAGAGGAGAAAACACTGCAGGCTATCGGAAAGACGCTGGATGTTGCCAGACTCGTTTCGCCGGAGCGGGTGAAGGAAGAGCTGATGAAGCTCCTTGAAACGGAGAAGCCCTCTCTCGGTTTTGAGTATATGCGTGAGTCGGGACTCATGAATCTCTTCTTGCCTGAACTCTTCATTACCTATGGTGTTCCGCAGAACAGATTTCATCTCTATGATATTTATTACCATAGCCTCTATACCTGTGATAATGCACCGGCATCTGACCCCGTATTGCGGTTGTCAGCTTTGCTTCACGATATTGGCAAGTTTGAGACGAGAAGGGAGAGCGATGGCGGGGATGCAACATTCTACAATCATGAAATCGTTGGCGCGAGAATTGTTAAAAAAATGATGCGGAGATTGAAGTTTTCGAATGATGTGATATCACGGGTAACGAATCTTGTTAAAAATCACATGTTTCACTATCAGAATGAATGGACTGACGGGGCGGTGAGGAGGTTTATGAGAAAGGTCGGGACGGAAAATATTGACGATCTCTTTACCCTCCGACTTGCCGACAGAAAGGGAACGGGAATGCGGACCGGGGTACCCCAGCCCATCAGAGCCTTCAAGAGGAGAATTGCAAAAGTAATTGAAGATGAGAATGCGTTGAAGGTTACCGATCTTGATATCGATGGTAATGTTATCATGGATGAATTTCAGTTAAAACCGGGGCCTGTTATCGGCACAATACTCAATGCACTGCTGGAAATGGTCCTGGACAATCCTGAGTTGAACAAACGGGAAGCACTGCTTGTAAAGGCACGGGAAATTTATGAGCAGATATCTTCAGGAGAATAGGCGTCCCCTTCAGCTTCCGGTTTTACTCCTCGCAGAGAGATTTTCGCATATCTTATGATATATCATATTGATCTTCTCTAATACCTGCAGTTTTATACCGGCATCACGCGCCCATATGCTGTCACTGTAATCGCTCACCACCCTCATGAAGTAGTAGTATGATTTTTCAAAGTTCTGAAGTGCCCGGATTGCGAGGTGTAATCTGTCTCTGTTGAAGTTGGTATATTTGAAGCTATACTTCTTGAACATGAATCTCGAGTGAAAGATACGGTACCCTTCTGTATAATGGCTAAAACCGCGTTTGTAATAAGCATATGCGGGATCCCTGAGCGGACCGATCTGATAGTCCTCGGGTTCATTGATATTTGAGGTATGAGCTGCTTCATTACTCCTGTTATCATCATCGTGAATATCACTCACCATTCTCTTAAAATGAGATATGATGGACATATATGCCTCATTGATATTCATCATTTTTAGTTGCTGTATATGCCTCTGCGTTTCGGGAAACAGATCGGGGTGATTTTTCTTTGCCATGCTGTGGTATGCTTTTTTAACCTCTTCGGGAGAAGCGTTCTGGTTGAGATGAAGCATTCTGTAATATTTACGCAATGCTGTGAATTCCATTTCCCGTTGGTACCCATGCCGGATTTCAGTAACGTGTTGAATAGGAGAGATAAAGGGTGCGCTCTCGGTCATCCCTGCTGCTCTTCTGTATCTCGTTGAATATTCTGGCTTCTCTGTAGGAAAGTATTGTCGCAATGGTAATCGTGTTGAACGCTAGAAAGGGACCGTGATTGTTCCAGACATTGACATTCGGATCTTTGAGAATAAGCACGTCAGCAACATGCAGAATTAAGAAGTTGGTAAGGAAGATGAACGGCAGTGATATAATAAAGGTAATCTCAAATCTCCTCAGCGGCGATTCACGCTCGGATTCATTTAGCCGCGTGTTGATGATGTTCATGTTTTCGGCGATACTGGCATGATCGAGTTCGGACTCTGAAAAGAAAAGAGTGCTTCCGGAGACTTCTCCGTGTGCACTGGAGATCAGTATCAGCACAATAATAAGAGGTATTACGGTTCGTATGACGAAACGGGGACAGTACATCTCTTTTTCAGTACATTGAATATGCTTCGGATTATAAAAACCTCAAGGCAATTAGAAATATTCGGGCAGAATTGTTTTCAGCTTGGCTGTTTCTTCCGTATTCTGCTTCTCTTTTGCCGTGATGATGGCATGCTTGACCGTTTCCTTGCAGGAGCACGGTTTTCCCTCTTCCCAGTGGGCAATTATTTCCTTGAGCAGATTTTTTGCATTGTCTGCATTTTTATTAAGGTTATCAATGAGCATTTCGACAGAGACATGCTCCTCATCCTCTTTCCAGCAATCATAATCGGTGCACATGCATATCATTGCGTAGCATATTTCCGCTTCTCGGGCAAGTTTTGCCTCAGGCAGTGCACTCATGTTTATGAGTCCTGCTCCCCACGAACGGTAGAGCTCGCTCTCGGATCTCGTTGAGAATGCCGGTCCCTCCATACAGACCAGAGTCTCATTCCGGTGCAGTGATATACCGATTTTAGCCGCAGCAGGCATGATGTAATTGTGAAGCCGCTCACAGAAAGGGTGTGCAAATGATATATGTGCTGCCACTCCATTGCCGAAAAAGGTGCTCTGACGATTTTTCGTTCTATCAATAATCTGATTGGGAATGATGAAATCGAGCGGTTTGATTGATTCCTTTAAGCTTCCGATTGCCGAGAAAGCAAAGATCTCTTCAACGCCGATTGTTTTCAGGGCGGCGATATTAGCCCGGTAGTTTATTTCGTGGGGGAGATATTTATGACCTCTCCCGTGTCTTGGGAGAAAGGCTACTGAAACGCCGTTGACATCAGCAATAACAATTGAGTCGGATGGGTCTCCCCATGCGGTGTCGACCGTAATCTCTTCGCGTATGGCAATACCCTCCATCTCGTAAAGTCCTGAACCGCCTATTATGCCAACTTTTGCTTTACTCACGGCAGTGCTCCCTTTCGAATTTTATCTATTACAGCATCAGAGTGCATATTATCAAGAAAAATATTACGGGAACGTTAAAAAACCTTGTTCGGGTTGAGGATACCGTTGGGATCGAATGCATTCTTAATACGCTTGAGAAGCTCAATCTCCTCATGGGACAGTGCCATTGATACGTACGCCCTCCGGATATAGCCGATTCCATGCTCTCCCGTAATGGTTCCGTTATGGGCAATTGCCGTCCGGTATACTATCTCTTTTATTTGTGGGACGAGTCTATTCCACTGCTCCGTGTCCATGGTTCCCTTCAGAATATTGATGTGAATGTTTCCATCACCGGCATGGCCGAACATCAGTGACGTGATGTTCAGAGCGCCGAGTTTCTCTTTGAGTTCGATCAGAAAAGAGGATATCTCGGATCGGGGTACGACACTATCCTCGGCAAGAAAAACAGGATTCAGATCTTGGATGGAATCCCGTATAGATCTCCGCGCTTTCCAGATTCTCTCCCGCTGCTTATCATCTTCGGCGATGACAATCCTCTTTCGGGGAATATCGATTACCTCGATGAGCTTTTCGAGAACGGTTTTTACCTCGTTTTCCGAATAACCGTCAATCTGGATGAGGAGGTGAGCACTCGCCTCGGGGAAAAGCATCTCTTCACCGAGGTATCGGGAGACGATGGTAATTGCATTCTCTTCCATAAGCTCAATGGTCGAAGGAATGACCCTGTTTTTTATAATAGTAATGACGGTATCAATGGCATGATTAACACTGTCGAAGGGTATGAGGAGATCGACTATACAGTCAGGAGCAGGAATGAGTTTCAGGTAAATTTTTGTGATGACTGCCAGGGTACCCTCTGACCCAATCAGAGTACCGGTGAGGTTATACCCCGTGGCGTTTTTTACGTATTTTCCTCCAGTTGTCATAACACTTCCGTCGGGCAGGACGTATTCAAGCCCGAGAACATAGTCCTTGGTTGTGCCGTATTTAACAGCTTTTGGCCCCCCTGCACCCTCGGCGACATTTCCGCCAATTGAGCAGGTTTCAAGACTTGCCGGATCAGGGGGATACATCAGCCCCTCTTTAAGCGCCGCTTTTTGAAGATCTCCGGTGATAACACCCGGTTCGACGACTGCAATCATGTTTTCGGTGTCGATTTCAAGTATTCTGTTCATATTCTCCAGGGACAGCACAACGCCACCGTTCACCGGAAGGGCACCACCGGTAACACCTGTCCCAGCTCCCCGTGGTGTTACCGGAAATCGGTGATTGTTGCATATTATCATGGTAGTGCTTACATCAGACACCGTGATTGCTTTCACAATCATATCTGGAGAAAATGTGAGATTGGAGGTTTCATCAGTGGAATATTTTTCCAGGATATCTTTAGCCCGGAATACTTTCTCTGAGCCCAGTTCCTTGAGAAGCGCATTAAACACGCTGTTTCTCTTCTCTTCTCGGTCCATACTACTTCATTGATATCTTGTGCAGCTTTTGCAAGACATTTTCAAGAATTCAGTGATATCATATGCTCATGTGCTGGACTACACTAAGATATTATTATGGCAGTTCAGGCAGTATGAGGTTATATTGATCTTGACATTCTCAAAAGAATTCCCTTCAAGTATTTATTATAGAGGTATGTGGGAATTCAGGAAGAAATATTTTCAGAGCGATTCTGTTTCTCTTTCATCAGTCGATATCATAATAGTCTGGAGTAATTAATGAAGAAGAAGGATGGTTATTCTGCCAGGGAGCTCTTCGATTCTATCGAAAGCTTTGCCTATAATGATTTTATTGTGTTACCCGGTTTTATTGATTTCATTCCTGATGATGTTGATCTTGAATCCCGTCTTACGAGAAATATTACGATTAAAACCCCTCTCATTTCAAGTCCCATGGATACGGTAACGGAGTCACGAATGGCGATTAGCCTGGCGCTGCTTGGTGGCATCGGAATAATTCACTATAATAACACGGTAGAGGAACAGGCCGAAGAGGTAAAAAAAGTCAAACGGTTTGAAAATGGGTTTATAATGGATCCCATTGTCCTCTCCCCTGATGACACCATCACTGCTATCGACCTGATCAAGGAGAAATATGGTTTCTCCGGAATTCCGATAACCGAAAATGGGAAGCTCAATTCAAAACTGGTAGGTATTGTCACCAATCGAGACATTGATTTTGAAATTAACAGGGATAAAAAGCTCAGCGAGGTTATGACAACTGACCTCCTGACTGCCCGGAAGGGAGTTTCTCTCTCTGAAGCAAATACTATTTTAAAAAAGTCGAAGAAGGGCAAACTCCCGATTGTCGACGATACCGGATGCCTCATTGCCCTCATGAGCAGAAATGATCTCCTGACCAACAGAGAGTTTCCATCTGCTTCCAAAGACGAGAAGAAGCAGCTCATGGTTGGTGCTGCTATCTCAACGCAGGATGAATCGAAGGAGAGAATTGATGAGCTGGTAAAAGGGGGGGTCAATGTCATCGTAATTGATTCGGCTCAGGGTAACTCGATATATCAGTTACAAATGATAGAGTATATAAAAAAGAAGTATCCCGGACTTGATGTAATCGGGGGGAATATTGTTACCGAAGAACAGTGTGAGAATCTGATACGTGCCGGGTGCGATGCATTGCGAATCGGGATGGGGCCGGGTTCCATATGTACGACGCAGACGACAATGGCAGTGGGGAGGGCGCAGGCAACTGCGGTATATCGATGTGCCAGGTATGCTCGCAAGGAAAAGATACCGGTTATCGCTGATGGCGGTATTGGGAATATTGGTCATATTATGAAAGCGATCTCTATTGGTGCTTCCACAACAATGATGGGTGCAATGTTTGCTGGCACCGAGGAGGCACCGGGTGAATACTTCTATGAGAATGGCATAAGGTTGAAGCGGTATCGAGGGATGGCTTCTATTGAAGCTATGGAACGAGGTGGGGGGAAGAGGTACTTTGCTGATGAGAATGCAATTAAGGTCGCCCAGGGGGTTAGTGGTGCTGTTGTTGACAAGGGTTCACTCTTCGATTACGTACCCTATCTTGTTCAGGGATTGAAACACTCTTTGCAGGATCTCGGTGCAAGAAACATCACACGATTGCATGAGATGCTCTACGCAGACGATCTCAGATTTGAGAT
>CAZZCF010000215.1:0-6067 GCA_964652955.1 uncultured Leptospirales bacterium | reverse complement strand
TCGAATTTACAGAAGAATTTTGAGCGATATATCCTGGTTTTTCAGGAAACTGCTAGACGATGTTTTCGTTCCCTGGGAGCGGGTGTTCATGTACCGTGAGTCCGAGTTCACCGGGCAGCTTGTTGAGAAGTTCGCATCCTATCATCGGCAGAGCTATGCCTGCAAGGTTGGTGTCGGCGATGTGCTCATCGGTGCGGCGCAGACGGCAGCCGAATATAACGGTGTTCACCGCTCATCTCATATCAGGGATAAGATAGTTGAGATGAATCATCTGAATGAGACGCTCTACTGTGGCGCCATTGCCTGCGCTTCAGAGGGGAAGAAGGAGCCCAGCGGAACCTATTCGGTGGATACGCTCCTGGCCAATGTGCACAAGCAGAATGTCACCCGCTTCCCCTTCGAGATAGCAAGGCTCGCTCAGGATATTGCCGGCGGTTTGATGGCAACCCTCCCCTCGGAAGAGGATTTCAGGTCGCCCGAGGTGGGGAAATGGATTGAGAAATACTTTCGCGGAGTTGAGGATGTCGCAACGGAGAACAGAATGCGCATTCTGCGCCTCATTGAAAATATTACCATGGGCACCGCAGCGGTGGGGTATCTGACCGAGTCCATGCACGGTGCCGGTTCACCACAGGCTCAGCGAATCATGATTGAACGCATGGTGAATATCGACGAGAAGAAGAAAATTGCCAAACAGCTGTGCGGTATCGAGGACGCAGGAGCGGAAACTGCGAGTAATACGCCTTAAAATATGCCTGATGGGAATGGTATCCTGCCGGCAATCTTATAAGGAGATGTGATTTATCTGCGCTGGCCGCTTTTATCTTGACTTGATTGCTCTTTTCTGTTACAGAATATGCCGAGTGGAGGCACGGGGGCGGATGCTATCGGCTGCCGCACACGGATTGTTCAGCGAAGATTTTTTCCGATATGATAACGATAACAGCGATGGATTATGGAAGACAAATTTCTCATACAGGAAAAACCGAATTTCTATGAGCGGCTCGGGCTCTGGTACTTCCGCAAATTGTCCGAGAAGGACAGGCAGCGCGGCAGAGTAGCCCCACCGCGAAATGATACCGAGCTCGTTCGGGCATCGAGGAGAGTAACCCTTTTCGGATTTATCATTGCCTTTGCCATCGGTGGAATCTCTGCAGGGGGTTCGGTCTATACCGAGCTGCACTTCGAGCATGCTGAAATTATAACGAGATACTCATGGCTGATCGGGGTAACGGTGATTCTCACCGCAATCGAGTTTGCGGTACTTTTCTGGGTTTCCATCAGAACCGTTTTTTTAATTGCTCGAATCACCGGTCATAACCTGTTGGAAGATGACAATACGGTGCTTCAGTCCTTTATCCCGCATCTCCTCGCACGCGCGGCCCTGGAGATACCGGATCCGGTCGAGAAGGTGCTGGGTATAGACCCCTTTGCGCGTGTCTCGAAGAAGAAATTGCTGTTCATCGGCATACTCTACAAGTTGAAAGTCACTATCAGCAATGTGCTGGCGAAGCTCTTTCTCAGGCGTGTTGCAGGCAAGAGCATTCTCCGGGTGAGTGTGGCGTATATATCGGTTATTATAACCGGACTCTGGAATGCACTGGTGCTCTTCAAGGTGGTTCGCGATGCACGGCTCCGTCTCTTCGGAAACCTCATTGCAAAAAACCTTGTGGATGAGATTATCACGCCCGAAAAATTGAGCCGACTCTCGCCAAAGGCGAGAGAAGGGTGCATACGGGCGGTAGGCAATTCGGTTGTTATCGCCCAGCGCTATCATCCCAATATGCTTATCCTGTTGTTTCGCTTGTCGAACATTTTAAACATAACCGAGGGAGAAGGTCTGGATAGCTGGGAGTCGTTTTTGCGAACGTTGCGTGAGGTAAGCGATGAGGAGCGATATTTTTTACTGGACCTCCTCTGTGTCGCAACAGCTTTCGATGGAAAGGTTTCGCGCCTCGAGAAAAAAGTGCTCCATCAGGCCTTTGGTGAGCATACCGAGATATATTTCAAGCGGATCTTTCGGTTGAAGAAGCTCATGATCAGCGGGAAGCTGCATGAGGCGATCAGTCTCACCGAGCTCGATTTTCAGCCGGGTTAAGATAATGGCTGTATTGATTAGAAACAGCGCCTTCGGAAGAACAGGTATTTCTCAATACATTTTTGATTTAATTTCTTTAGTGAACAAACGGGTATTTCCATGACCGCAAATCTTACCATTCAAGCCGGTCCGAAGGCACTCTCATTGATACGCGATGAGGGGCTCAGGGCTGACAGGATTACCGTTCTTGCCGGTGCCGCCGGCGGTCCCAAGGGGCTTGTGCTCAGCGGAATTGATCGGATGATGTGCAGGGATCTCTTCAGGGATCGGGAAAAGCCGCTCTATCTCATCGGTTCGTCTATCGGAGCATGGCGTTTTGCAGCATTTGGTCGTCGCGATCAGATCGGAGCACTGGAGCGGTTCTGGACGGCTTATATCAATCAGCGGTATGAGACCAAACCGACTGCTGAAGAGCTCACCGTGGAGAGTTTCCGAATCCTGGATGCTTACCTGGGTAATGGAGGCTATCAGGAGATTCTCTCGCATCCCACAATGAGATTCAGTTTCATGGCGGTGCGGAGTCGCCGACCGGTCAGAAGCGATAAGAAGATACCCCTGAGCCTTGGCCTTGCCGGCGCTGTTCTCGGGAATCTGCTGAACCGGCATTTCATGAAGCTCTTCTTTGAGCGGACGCTCTTCTATGATCCCAGGGACAAGCCGCCCTTCTGGGATATGGATGAATTTCCTCTGAAGCGATATGAGTTGACCCCGGATAATCTTCGATTCGCGCTTATCGCAGCGGGTTCCATTCCGCTTCTGATGAATGGAGTTGGCGTTCCCGGTATCCCCGGTGTGTATCGGGATGGAGGACTTCTCGATTATCAGCTGGATATACCATTTCTGAGCGATGGCAAGGGGATAGCGCTCTATCCGCACTATACCGACAGTATTATTCCCGGCTGGCTCGATAAGAAGCTTGCCTGGAGAAAACCGCATCCGGAGTATCTGGAGCGGGTGCTCTTGGTATCTCCTTCAAGGGATTATATTGATCGATTGCCCTATCGGAAAATACCCGACAGAAATGATTTCTATCTCTTCAAAGGAAATAATGATGAGCGCATCGCATACTGGAACAGCGTTGTTCGGGAGAGCGAACGGCTCGGCGATGAGTTTGCGGAAGCGGTGCTGAGCGGCTCGATTCGGGATCGGGCACAGCACCTGGATTATTCACTGTAAGCGTTCGCGTAGCCTCGTCATCCGTTTCAGACAGATCAACCTGCAATCTGAGGAGAGATACTGAAGCGTCTCTCAAATGAATTTCCGTGGGACTTCACGGAGCAGTACGCTGCTTGATTGGAACCTCATGACGTCTGATCAACCATACCGGTTGTCAGAATTGTCAGTCGATGGGGATGCCACAGAGGCGTTTCGCATCACGAACACGAGAGTCAAGGGGCTCACCTTTCGCCAGCTCGTACATTGAGAGCTTACATGCCTGGCCGGAGCCGCCGCCATGAGCAGCAGAGTGGCAGAGCGCGCCAGCTCCGTAGGTGAGATTCTCGATGAGTCGCACAATACGGGCAATGTACTCTGCCGGTGTGTTGCCTGCACCGCGGTAGAATCTTTCCAGGGAGTCTGATATCTCCGGATTCTTAAACTCGCGCTCACTGGGCAGGGTGGTGATAATACCACCGGTTACATCCTCGGCGAGTCTGACCAGTTCGTAAACAGACTTCGAGGCGACGTATTTGGCGTTGTTACCGAGCAGCATGTCGGGTATCATTCCCACGCCATTGTACCATTTGGATTTAACACAGGCGGCGATGCCACATGAATACATGACTTCGTTGTGCATTATCATGTCGGTGATCTTCTCCCTGACATGAGATACATTCGCGATACCGTGATACTCGGCGATGAGCTGCACAGCGCCGATAAGAACGTCTGACCATCCGGTTTTGCATCCACCCGTCGTCGGGCGATGGATTCCCCCGGCGAGGTTGATGAGCATGCCGGTGAATTCAACCTCACCGCACATAAAGACGCGCTCCCAGGGCACGAAGACATCTTCGAAGAGAACGACTGTTTCGTGGAAACCGAAATTCGCATTACCCATGTCCCACTCGAGTTCCTCCTTTCGGCGGGCGTCCTGGGAATATCGTACCGAAATATTCTTGATTCCAGGCGCATTTCCCGGAACTGCGCAGGCGACGGCGTAATCCTCAGCTCCGGGACCGTGCGTGATACAGGGGAGGACTATCTTTTCATGGGAGGAGACGGATCCTGTCTGACAGAGCTTTGCGCCGCGAAGCACGATTCCCTCCTTGTTTCTGTCTACCACCCTGAGATACATATCGGGGTCATCCTGGAGGTGAGCAGGAACCCTCCTATCGCCCTTTGCGTCGGTAATCGCCGGGCAGCCGATGAGATCGTATTTCTGATAGTGCTTTATGTATTCAGTTGCGTTGTCAAAGTATCGGGTTCCTCTCGCCTCATCGATGGCCTTTGCCGTTATGAGGATTGCCGGAAAGGAGTTCTGAATGCAGCGAAAAGAGCACATGCCGATACGACGATTGGCGAATCGGGTAATATCAACCTTTCTGATATTGTCCTCGACAGTCTGTGGTATATGGGCCCATCGGCTGATGGTTTCACCGGTGAGATGTGATGTGCAGAGGAGGTACTGCTGCAGATTCTCCTCATGCTGCATGTCATAGGTCTCTGCAATTGCATTGACCATCGGCCGGACCTGGGGATGATTGATGACATCGGATCCTGAAATCTTGCCGCCGTCAATGTAGAGCTCGAAATTCATATCAATCATGTCCTGGATATACTCTTTTCCTGTTTTCATATTCTCCCCAACTTATCTGATTTTTTATTGACTAATAAATCAATATCATTGAATATCTATTCAATGATTATACGCACTGAGAGTGCTGTCAATAATAAATTTTAATTTTCTGGTTCCTATGATCGAATACGCGCCCGGAGGGGAAGTGGGGGAGCGCTGCTTCCGGGAATTCGGGGATGCATAGTACGTAATTAAATCTGTTGACACCTGCTTTTGCGAGCCGTAATCATATCACTGAGAAGGGTGCGCTATATTCGTAATAATGTGGAGCGTGTTGTGGCAAAGAGTAAAAGTAAAAAGGATGAAGAGATACAGCGGGAGATAGAGAATATAAAGGAACAGAAACGTGACGCGATAACCGCTCTGCGCAAAGATCAGATTACCAGGGCTGCATACCGGGTGGTAAGCGAGCGGGGATACTACAACTTCACCATTCAGGATATTGCGCGGGCGGCCGGCCTCTCTACCGGTCTGATTCATCACTACTTCAAGGACAAGGAGACGCTGCTGGTTAATCTCCTGAAGGAGATGCAGCGAAATATCGGAACCTATTTGCAGGAGACGCTTGAGAGATCTGTTGAACCGCTCGCAAAACTTGAGATATTTATCGATCAGGCCTTTAGAATTATCGAGCGTGAGAAGGATTTTATGTATGTGCTCTTCGATTTCTGGACGCAGATAAAGTTCAATGAGCGGATGAGAAATCTGATGCAGAAACTGTATAACAGCTATCGCGATGTGTGCTCGTCAATAATCAGAGAGGGAAAAGAAGCAGGTGTCTTTGGCGATATTGACGATCAGTTTTTCGCCACCGTTATTATCTCTTTGATTCAGGGAACTATCGAGCAGTATCTCATAGACAGGAATACATTTAACTACCGGAGTTATTCGAACACGGTGAAAGGACTCATCATTGGAATGATGCAGCGCGACCTGAAGTGATTTTCGCTCTGAGGATTTCTGCACTATCAGGTGATGGATAGTGAAATGCTTTCGGGAGGGAAGCATCCAGGAGTGGTAAAGATGAAAGTACTTGATGAGCTTGTAAAAAGCGTAAAGATCGATGGTGCAATCAGAAAAGTTATTATCGGTCTCTATACGACCATTGTTGCCAATACGAATCAGGCGGGTCTCTCCTCAACACTCTATTTTGAGGAGACTACGGAACATCATCG
>CAZZCF010000214.1:0-6117 GCA_964652955.1 uncultured Leptospirales bacterium | reverse complement strand
AAATTTTTTTAAAAATCGTATATAACCCCCCCCCCCAACTCACGCCTTCACGATATCGACATTCATCTGCTCGAAAATCGGTCTCAAAAGCTCGATGCCGTACTTCACGTTCTCCTTGACGGCTGCCTGGAATTTATACCAGTCCGTCAGGTGCTTCTTTTCCGGATCTCGCCACCGGTACTCGTCGCGGAAGAGGGTGATCTCCTTCAGGAAATCACTTCTCATGTCCCTCATTCCGCGTACCTTCGTTTTGACCGCGGCATTGAACCACTTGAGCTCATCGTACTCTTCGAGCCAGGGGGCAAAGGCTTTGTATCTCCCGATCCTCTTTTTCTGATTCGATTTTCTTCTCTTCTTTGAATTCGTTGCCAGCAATATCATCAGATCATTTTCGAAATCCTCCCATCTCGGGGCATCCGCTTCGGTATATCTCTTCATGCCGATCAGGTAATTCCGATATCTGTTGAAGAGGGCCTTTGATGCTTCGGCGTATCTCCGGTTGTTATCTATCTTCTTATCGAGGATGCGATTATCTATCCATCTGTTTCCGACGATATCGGGTTCATGCTGTATGTCGGTGTGCCCTATATTCGGTATGACGTTGTCGCCGACGGCATTGAAGTCATCGAACCATCCGATAAAATTCTGATGCGCCCACGAATCGGCGTATGCATGTGTCGCTATTCCTATTCTGTAGAGACGGGACACATCGTCTGCGTGAAATGCCCGGTCGAGGAGCCTGTTCACATTCCTGCTGCCGGGAGTGGTGGTAAGAATATGCATTTTTCCGTCACGCCTCCGTGCCGATTCTGCGAGCGGATCTCCGGGCACGAAATGGAAGATCGGGTATATGCGCATCAGCCTTCGTTTCGGTTTTAATATATTTATTGTCTGGCTTATGTGATTGGCGAATATGCTGTTCGAATCCTCATCCTGCACCTTCACGCCGATGCAATTGTCGTCCACATACTGCGAGCTATAGGCTATCGTTTGCGCCTCTGATTCAGTAAACCCGGCCTGATGCGCAATAATTCCCGTGATCCAGTAATGGTATTCGTCGTCCATTTTCCCCTCTTTCGTATCTCATCCACATATCCCGACTCGCCTCCCATGTCAATAAGCCCTCCGCCTGAATCTGTCGTACGCCTTTCGGGAAATACGAGGTAAGATTTTTTCGCAGATACTACCGGTTTGCGCGACTACAACTTCTTTCAGCTATATATTTTTTACGTTCTCGTTCATGATAGTTGTTAGATCGTTTCCAGGTATTACTCATACCATTTTCTGATGATTGTTTATTGAGCATCATTCGTTTTCAAAACCGCATCAGCGCTCATCTCTGGCACGTGCTCCTGTCACATTGTAACATCGATCTTTATCAAAAACTTTCACTCCCGGATCAGTGAGGGGTTTCAGAGAGGGGGAGCGTATCCCTTTCTCATCACTATTCCGACAGTGGCTGCAGTCATTCCCGTGATCGATAAAAAGAGTGGAAAATGCGGATGTATGTTCAGCTGCTTCGTCATCCCCAGCACTATCGAGAGACTCAGCGGGAGGATGGCCAGCTCCCTGTTGATGGTATCCAGAACAGTGTCGGACCCGAAGATGATGAGGGTGAGACCGCAGAGAATGATTGGTATCCCTGAAGCGATGAGAAGGGCGCCGGCGGCAGCGGGAGCACGAAGCGAGTGAAGCGATCTGATGATAGCATACTCAGCGAAAAAGATGTACAGGAGGGAGAAGAGCAGAAGGCTCAGGAAGACCGTGCTGAAGATTGAATTCGTCCACGATCGGTACCAGAAATACTGCGGGCCGCCTATCGAGAGGAAGCCGGTCATAATGATAACGAGGAGGAGGAGCGGTGCGGTATATGCGGCAATGCGAAGTGAGAGGGGCGATCCCGTTCTCGGGATAATCAAGAGGGAAACGGTAAACATGATGAGCGACAGGAGTATTAGCGAGGTGAAATAAAATGAGTTGAATGAGGTAAAAGCGAGTACAGTGAACAGGATGAGGGCAGTGGGAAGGAGGGCGTATAATCGAACACTCACCGTATCCGGCATCCCGACCGATTTCCACGGCTGAATGAGAGTCATCGCAATGACGCGCAGCCCGCTCCCTCTATCACCGGGGAGCAATCCGGAAAGTCCTGTCAGAATCAGTGCGAGGGTGACTGCAAAGATCACCCGCGCAACCCACTTCATCCCTTCATTTCTCTGCAGAAGGGTCATGCCGATATCGGCGGCAAAGAAGTTGTAGGCGGGAAAATCGAGATTCTTCCCGTACTTCCCGAGATGCTCCTTCTTGACCACGTGAAACCGGGCGCCGGCCTCCTCCCATTCCCGGTACGCATCACGATCGCCCCGGTCGAGCCACTGATAGAAGCGGAGAAATGATTTCCGGTACCAGGCGAGGGTCTCGAAGAGATTCTCTTCATAGTCGAGGGACTGCAGGAGCTTCACGTGGAGCGCCCGGTCCCTGAGCTTCCCCATATCGATGCCCGATGCCAGCTCCTTCATCTGGCGCACTTTTGCAGTTGCTTCAAATCCTTCCGCTATCATCTCCTCTATCCGATCCCGGCAGAGAAGGTAGGCCACGCTCAAAACCGAATTCGAGCCGCTCACGATATCCCAGAACCAGATGGTGGTGGGCGGGTCGAGCCCGATGACCTCGATGCGCTTTCGGGAGAGCTCGCCGATATAGAGACCCTTCAGAACGGCTTCACGCGAGAGATACATGAGTCTGCGGATCCTGCCGACAACCTGCGGATCGCTGCTCCAGTTCTTTCCTATCCACGTGTCGGTTATGCGGTTTAAATCGTCCCCGGGATTCCACGACAGTCGCCCCGTCGCGTAGACATTGATATCGGTGAGCTGCCAGAATCCGTGAAAAGGGTACAGAAGGAGGGGGCCCGTCCGCAGCGGGCCTCCGTTCTGCGTCCAGAGCCAGATCCCATCAATGCGGTCATTTTTTTTGGCGAGGTATTGAAGCGCACTCTGATGAAGGGGCCCAACGTAATTGGGGAAGGCCATGAACCCCTCGAATTCTCTCCGCGCCTGGAATTCTATGAGCCGATTCTGAGCACCCGCCTCGAAGGTCGGATTGAAGGGAATATAGCTGTAGAAATCACCCTGACCGTACTTGGTCGACACGACGAGATGATTAGAACCGATATCCCGGAGCACTCTCCGGTACGTGTCGGGGTTGACATGCATATCGCCAATCTCTCCGACCCCGACCGACCATGTCCGGAAAAACAGCCTCCTGTCATGCTTCTCCGCCGCAGGAAGGAGCTGTTTGATCATGGTTTGTAACGCGTCATCGGTTGTCACCAGCAGCTTGCTGTAGTAGTGACCCCTCTCGGGATTGTAGACGCTCCCGGCCTCACCGATTCGAATCATAATCCCCTCGAGGGAGGGAAACTTCGTGAAGAGCTCGTCGAGCCCGATCCGGTAGACCCTCCAGAACGCTTCGCTCGTGACATCGATTGATCCGAACTTCCGGAGAAAGTATCGTTCCAGTGGCTGCGTGAGAGCGACCATGTCTGTTTTCAGGACAACTTTCATCCCCCGGTCGCGGGCATAGGAGAAGAGCTCACCGAATTTCTCACCCAGCACCAGGTTTCGACTCCGGTACTCGCTCCGATGATCGTATACCTTCCTGCCGTCTCCGAGATGGTCAAAGCAGATGAACTCCAGAAATCCGTCAATGATGATGCCATTGAAGCCGTAGGATATCATCCGGTGAAGGTACTCCCTGAACTCATTCCTGATCCGCCGGAAGGCCACCTCGTCGATATAGGGCGGGCGGGGCAGAAGGGCATCCTGAAATGCCCGGGAGTGATGGGAATAGTCATTTCCCCAGTCCGTGCGGTCGGGCATAATTCCCACGGCACCGCTATCGACGAGACGATACTGGAAAGCCGGTCGCACTGTCCTGTTCAGGCTGAAGAGCTTCTCTCCGATGCCGCCGTATATCTCATCGGCGAGCCAGTATATTCCGTAGAGAGTGCTGCGAGGGCTTTCACCCGAGAGGGTGATGATATGACGACTCCCCTCGCGGGAAGAGCGGACGGAGAAGAATTCGGATTTCCCGCTCGTGGCATCACCGCTTCTTCTGTGAGATATTTTGCCGAGAACGATCGCGGAGCCCTGCGGGGGAATCTTCCGCGTTGTGACCACCGGCCGGTATCCGGTTCTCTCTTTAAGGCTCTTCAGCAGCAGGGATATCGCCCCGGTGAAGAGCTCATCCTTCCCGAACTGCTCCGCAATAACGATTGTCCGTATCGGTTTCAGCATCGACGGCCGTTCAGGAGGCGCCGATTGGCTGCAGTCCTCGATCAGGTCTCTGACCATCGAGAGATCTCGCTCTTTAATGGTAAACTGGAGTGCTCGGGTAACCCACGATGAGATGAAAACCGATATCAGGCAAGAGCAGACAAGATATACCGCCGCCCTAATCCACCCCTTTCCAGCAATCACGTGCTCGCTCCTTTTAGTTCGATTCGCACCGGCGGCACCGCTCGGCTTCGGCTCTTTCCTATCCGGGCCGCGTTGCCACCGAGGAGTTCATCCAACTCCTCCTGCATTCAAATCATTCGAATTTGTATGAGTATAGGCGGGATGATATGTCTGTCAATAGAAAAGGGGCAGGGAGAGGAGGCTGTCAGTCATTTTTGCTTCGCACCGCTTCGATTCTGCTGTTGACGCTTCGACTGAAAAAACCAGAGCATATCCATATTGAGAGTGCGGTGAAGCAGCAGAATACCGGCCTGAAGCACGAAAACCGGCATTCTGCTCTTAGAAAAATGTTCCAGTCGTATTACTTCGCCTTCCCGTACAGCTTTTCCAGGGGCACCTTCGCCATGAGGATGTCGCTTTCGGAGACCATCCCCAGTATCCATGGATAGTCACGATTTACAGGGCTTGTGTAATAGCACGCATAGAGGTAACCGTCTTTCTGGACGAGCCCCGCATAGGAGGTATCCCCGGCGCTCGGCAGATCTGAAATGAATACCAGTTTATTCTCCAGTACCTGGAAGAGGCTCGTGCGGTACCGGGCGTAAATGCTCCCGTGAAAGGTCGGCCAAGAGTTCTGCACGTGTCGTCTCCCCACTGCGAAAATTTTTCCCTTGTAAGAAAAGAGAGCAGGGCCGTCAAGCCTGGTCACGTCGCTTTTCACTGCATTCCACTTCGTGTAAGGGGCTTCCGCCACACTGATGAGCGTGTGCCCTTCGGGATGTCCGGTGTACTCCTGCCCCACCTCGATACGGGCGGTGCTTATCATTCTGCCGTCGGGAAGGAACTCGATAGCTGTTTCATCGTTAAAATCACCGGGTATGGACTCAGATTGATGGATGCTCGAAACAGAGGTCCAGTTGATGCCGTCGGTGGATTTGAGGAGCTGTGACTTGCCATGCTCCCACCAGTAGGCGGGAAGATACCAGGTCCTTCCATCCCGGGTCTTGGGGCGCCAGAAGAGCCATCCCTCGTGGCCCAGGGGTTTGATCGGGTGCCAGTTTTTCCCGTCGGTGCTGGAGGTGTAGTAGGTATCATAGGGTTCCGCTGTGAAGTCCTTGTTGCGAAGCACATACATTATCAGTTTACTATCGGTTACGAAAAACTTCGGGTCGCGGATGTCCTCGCCGGGATTTTTGATTATCGCTATCTGCTCCCAGTTTTTTGCGTCTTCCGATCTCCTCACGATGAGCCGGCACTGTTCACTGGCGAAATGGAAGGGAGAAGTGGCATGGACCAGGTAAAAGGATCCCTTCCAGTGCACCATGTCCGTGTTTGAGTTATGTGTGCCATCAGACACCACGGTCCAGGTTTCGATGCCCAGGGACTCGTCGATCTCCGCACTATTCGGCCGGAATCTCCAGTAGGCCAGAAGCAGAAGCATCAGGATGATAAAAATTCCCAGGGCAGCGGATACTATTTTTATAATTTTCATGTTTTCTACTCCAAAATTTCTCTCGGGATGATTATAGAGTAAAAACAGGAGATAGTCAAGACAATAACCGGCATGAACGATAAAATCCGAAAATTGCCATTAACCGCTATTAAAACCTACCAGTACTTTTTACCTGCATTGTTATTAATTTATTGTTATTTGATA
>CAZZCF010000213.1:0-6151 GCA_964652955.1 uncultured Leptospirales bacterium | reverse complement strand
AACCATTGCTGAAGCTAATCGAAGATTTAATCTGACTGGATTTAAAACTGAGGATGAGATTTATAATAAATTAGTTATAGGAAGCCTTCTCCCCTTCAGGAATCTTCATATTTTAACAGAAACAACGTTCATCGATATCGGTTCGGGAGCGGGAATCCCCGGAATTCCTTTCGGTATATACTTTCAGAAGATGAAGGGTTTGTTACTAGAATCGAATTCGAAGAAAGCCGACTTCATTCGAAGGGTAATCGACGATCTGTGTATTATCAATCTGAAAGTGCTCTGTGGAAGAGCAGAAGATATTATCAGAGAAACGGGATTCCGAGAGTCCCTTGATTGGGTGTTTGCTCGGGCATTTCACGATATCTATTCAGCTATAGAATTCGGTGCTCCCTATCTCAGGATTTCCGGTCTCATGTATATTTATTCTGATAGAAGTAGTTTAGAGTTGCCGACTGAGGTTATACAGCATGCCGAGAGATTGGGAATTCGCTTTATAGTACGCGACGAGTTTGTTGAGTATGGCATCGAAAAAGGTCTGCTTCTGTGTAAATATGATCATACGCCGGATACGTATCCCAGGAGGTTTCCTGTCGTCAAACGTGAAGCGAGAAGGTTAATGTGGCAATAGGATGGAGATGTAACAAATACATTCCCTGCCGGGAAGCATTGCTGAATTTGTGTTTGTGTGGCTATAAGTACAGGGAGAAGATGCACGGAAAATATATGTATTTTTTTCAGATTACATTCGCTGGAATAGTTTGAAAAGATTTTCTGTAACGATTTCAGTGGAGGGGAATGGGAAGGTCCTTAGTTCAATTATCTAACATCATAAAAATGTTAAAAAATGTCCTCTTCCTGTTTGCGATTGAACCGTAGAGCTAAGCTCATGAGCAATACAATTATGATGATACCAAGAAAAAGATATATGATATGAGTTAACATAATGCCACTCCTATATGTGACATAATATACTACAAATTATCGAATTGCACCCGGAAAGGCAACAAAAAAAGTGAAAAAAATAGTGGTAGAATTCGATTTTCTGTTATATTTTCAACTCAATAAAAACAGTATCAATGGATTATAAAATTCATTCCTCTCATAAGCTTCAGATCATTTCGTCATTTCGACGGCTTTCTATTATAAATGAACTGGTGTATTAAGAAATCTAAGATACTGAGGAGTGTTCTATGAAACTTTTCAAAGTGATAATAATATCTCTTGCAGTGCTCTTTTTCTCTCCTTTTTCTTCAAACCTCTATTCAGCAGAGATGCTCGTTGGTTTGAAGGTGTGGTACACGACGTGGAGTCCCTATGTGAAGGATGTGGGAAGAGATATTGCTCATGAGGAGGGTTGGGAGTTCATCGATGGGGGAACCGGAATGATGTACGGTCCCAGTGCGGCGCTCATGCTTACGGATCGATTGAGTTTCAGCGTCTCCTATCTTTACGGTGAGTTGAATGCTGATTATAATGCCGAATTTAATGATGAGGATAAGGGATATAGCTATAGTTGAAATGTTGAGACCAGACGGCACGATGTCGATTTCGCTATTAGCTATACAGTTTTTGGCTCTTTTAAATTTTTTGCTGGATTCAAATACCAGCCACTACAGATGAAAAATACGAAGAAGGGTGGTATATGGATTCTCGACGCTGGAGGGAATAAGACAAATTCTGGCGTATGTGTTGAAAGCAGTGAGATTGAATTCGATCAGAAGAACTATGCACCCGGTTTTGGAATCGGCTATTCATATGGAGTGAGTGATTTTCTTGTTTTTACATTGAATCTCTCTGCTCTATACTTCTGGGGTACAATGCAGGTTGACTCGAAGTCCGTTTATTATGATGTAGCTTCGTGGAGTTCTCCGCAGCTGAATGAATTTGAGTTTGATGCCGATGTTTCAGGTTACGGCATTAATATAGAACCGGGTTTTGTCCTCATCGCGGGCGAAAAGATTTTTGTACAGATCGGATTTCGATATCAGCGGGTCTGGATAGATCTTGAGGCTGACGTTCCGGGAACAGATGAAAAAGTGACGGGAATAACTGATTATCTCTACGGTGTTTATTTATCAGCACTGTATAAAATATGATGCGCTGACCTTTTGAATAGTATATCTGAGTGAATTTTACGGTTTGAATACATGTGATAGCGGGCTTATCTGAATTTCATCGAGAGGTCGAATGCTCGGACTGAGTGGGTGAGGGCGCCGATTGAAATATAATCGATTTTCAGATCTCTTATCTTCTTTATCTTTTTCTCATCGATATTGCCTGATACCTCAATTTTCGCTCTGTTCCCTATAAGTTGACATGCCTTCTCTATGCTTGTACGGTTCATGTTATCGAGCATGATGATGTCGGCTTTCGATGACAACGCCTCTTTGACCTCGTCGAGATCTGTTGCTTCGACTTCAACCTTGTATGTATTTCCGTACAACTCTCGTACCCGGTGTACTGCTTCTCGAATGCTTCCTGCAGATTTAATGTGATTATCTTTTATCATAATCATATCGTATAATCCCATGCGATGATTCATGCCGCCTCCAGTTCTCACCGCGTATTTGTCGAGAAGCCTGAAGCCGGGCGCTGTTTTTCTCGTGTCGAGAATTTTTATATTCGTTCCCTTGAGGAGTGAGGAGAGATAATGTGCTCTCGTTGCGATCCCGCACATTCTCTGAATGAAATTTAAAACCGTTCTTTCGCCGAGCAATATATTTTTTGTTGATCCCCGAAGGCTCGCAGCTCTATCGCCGGGATGCAGACAATCGCCATCTTTGACTCTTAACCGAATTTTTATTTCTGGATCAATCACTTCGTATATATATTTTATAATTGCGCCACCGCAGAAGATGCCTTTCTCTTTTGCCAGTATTACTGCCTCTGATTTTTCAGCTTCATCAAAAATGGCATTTGAAGTGATATCTCCGTCACCAACATCTTCACTGAGAGCACGTATGATAAGTGATTGAATATCTGATTTTTTCAGTGCATTTTTCATTATTATTTCTTTCTCTGTAAGAGGGATATTTTTCTATTTACCGAAATCATCTGATCACGCAGTACTGCAGCTTTCTCAAATTCCAATTCTCCTGCTGCATGCAGCATTTCTTCTTTGAGTTGCTCTTTAAATGTGTTCAAATCATCAAGTGAGTTTGTTTTGTACTTATTCCGGTATTCTGAAACATAGCTTGCATAGGAATCAGCGGAATGGTATTCCCGTTCGATAATATCTATTACCTCTTTACTGATAGATGCCGGCGTTACGTTATGTTTAATGTTATACTGTTCTTGTAGTGATCTTCGGCGATTCGTTTCATCAATTGCCTGTTTCATTGAGTTCGTTACCTTTTCTGCGTACATAATGACCGTTCCGTTGATATTCCGAGCTGCTCGTCCTGCAGTCTGAATGAGTGATCGGGTAGAGCGAAGAAATCCCTCTTTATCAGCGTCCAGTATTGCAACGAGTGATACCTCGGGGAGGTCGAGCCCCTCTCGAAGCAGATTGATACCGACGATACAATCATAGATACCTTTCCTGAGATCTCGAATCAGTTCGACCCGTTCAATGGTTTCAATCTCAGAGTGAAGGTACTGTGCGTGTATACCGATCTCTTGCAGATATTCGGTGAGGTCTTCAGCCATCTTTTTTGTCAGAGTCGTCACCAGAGTTCGCTCGTTCCTTTCGGCTCTCTTCCTTATTTCATCGATGAGATCATCCACCTGGTTTTTCGCATCTCTCACCTCGATGATAGGATCAAGGAGTCCCGTTGGCCGTATAACCTGTTCGACAATGTTGTCGGCTCTTTCGAGCTCAAAGTCACCGGGAGTCGCAGATACGAAAACTGCTTGATCGATAATATCCATGAATTCGTCGAAGTAGAGGGGTCTGTTATCCAATGCAGAGGGGAGCCGAAAGCCGTGATCGACAAGTGCCTGCTTGCGTGATCGGTCTCCGACATACATACCCCTTACCTGAGGCAGCGTCACGTGTGATTCGTCAATGAACATGAGGTAATTTCCTCTGAAGTAGTCTAAGAGACAGGCCGGGCGCTCATCTGGTTTTCGACGTGAGATGATTCTCGAGTAGTTCTCAATACCGGTGCAGTAACCGATCTCCTGGAGCATTTCCATATCGTATCGGGTTCTCGTTTCGAGCCTCTGCGCCTCGAGGAGTTTCCCCTGTTTTTGGAACCATTGCAATCGATCAGTGAGTTCATCTTCAATCATCCGGAGGGTGCTATTCATCTCATCGGCGGAGGTAACAAAGTGTTTGGCGGGGTATATATAGATTGATTGTATCTCATCGGTGGTTGTTCCTGAAACGGGATTGAGCCGATGCATGGATTCGATTTCGTCGCCGAAGAATTCTATCCGTATAGCGTCGTTGAGATATGCCGGAAAAATTTCGACCGTATCGCCTCTCACTCTGAACGATCCGCGAGAAAATTCATAGGTGCTTCGCTCATAGTAGATCGATACAAGCCGCCGGAGCAGCTCATCGCGGTCCATGGTATCACCCACATTCATGCGAATATGCATCCGCTCGAATTCCTCGGGATTACCCAGGCCGTATATGCAGGAGACTGATGAAACGACGATGACGTCATCTCGTTCAAGGAGTGATGATGTCGCCTTCAATCTGAGTCTGTCAATCTCGTCATTTATTGAGGCGTCTTTTTCGATATAAATATCCTGGGAGACAACATAGGCTTCCGGTTGATAGTAGTCATAATAGGATACAAAATATTCGACTGCATTATCAGGAAAGAATCCCTTGAATTCACGGTAGAGCTGAGCGGCGAGTGTTTTATTGTGGGTCAAAACAAGAGCCGGTTTATTGATCTTTTCGATTACTTTGGCCATGGTGAAGGTTTTGCCAGAGCCGGTTACACCAACGAGCGTCTGAAATCTGGAATTGGATCTAATTCCATGAACGAGTGATTCGATAGCCTTTTCTTGATCGCCTGAAGGATTATATCTTGAAATTAACTTGAAGTGCATGGCTGAAGAGGATTCTGTTTTCAGAGTGTTATCGTATTAATTTTTTGCTCCTCTGTTCATGTCAACTATAAATTTAGAAGAAGATGCCTGTATGCTTTTACTATTTTTAGTATATTATATGATAGCGAAGTTCTTGTGAACGGATTTCTATTGCAGAGAGATAATGGCATCGATGGGTAACCGATGCTTTGAGAATCAATGAAGCGCAGAGGTTGATGCAGACGTGATAGTGAATCGTGATGTACCGAGAGCACCGTTGCAGTTGCTGGTTGTGATGCTGTTGATTTCTTTCACGGTTGTCTGTTCTGTTTCAGCTCAGGAGAGAGCAATCCTCCTTCAGATAGTTTCGGGTGATCTGCTTAAGGTTTTATACCATGATCGAGAGGAGTATGTACGGCTCAGAGGAGTGGAGACACCGGATAGCCACTATACGGAAGATAATGTGAGGTGGGCTGACACCTTTCATGTCGAGAGAAACTCTATTACAATTCTGGGAAAAAAAGCGGTTTATTTTCTGAGCACTCTCATGAAGCGTGGTGATTGTCTTGTGATGGAATTTGATGATAAGCATCGTGACGAGTTTGATAATCTTGTTGCATATGTCTCTCTCAGGAATGGCAAGATGATCAATGAGCTCGTTCTCAGAGAGGGTTACGGTTATCTGTACATTCCATCATTTTCCGGCAGATATGCAGCTAAGTTAAGGGAGGCGCAGAGATCAGCTCAGGTGAATGAGCGCGGCCTATGGAGAAAGCATCACTGTCTCTTTAAGTTTTTTTTAAATATACAAAATTAATTAACAATATAGAATATAGTGTTCCATAAGAAGTTGTGTGAATAAAAGTGGATTAATCGATTGTTCGTACTATACTGATAACGTGATACAGAGAGTGTAAGGGAAGCGCAATGAATATTACTGTTTTTGAAAATGGTCCTTTTTTGGTTAATACCTATCTTGTTGTAAATGACGGTAAGAAGGGATTTATTATCGATCCGGGGAGTGAACTGCATTCTCTGTTTGATAAAGTGGAGCAGGAGGATATTGAGCTTCATGCAATTGTGAATACCCATGGTCACATTGATCATGTTGCGGGTGTCAATACTGTTAAGAAAAAATATAATATTCCTTTTTACATGAATG
>CAZZCF010000212.1:0-6154 GCA_964652955.1 uncultured Leptospirales bacterium | reverse complement strand
AGTCCGAAGACTCAGCTCCGTAGGGAGACCGTGAATCATCAATATCAACCCAGTCGATAATAGCATCAGCATAATCCTGGGGGAACCCCATATTGATAAAAAAACGCTGGGTAACACTGTAGTACGGCGTTCTGTCAACAAACTCATTGGCGAGAATGCTCGCATTTATCTTTGAATTCTCGTCGATTATCCTGATGGTGAGATATCCGTTTTCGATCGACAGCTCCGGAAAATTAAAAGCCCAGATATCCTGATAGCTATCCACGTATCTTTCCGTATTACCGGAGAGCATTCCCGTCATTATCCCCTTCTTATCTGCTTCCAGAACATAAGTTGCGAGGGTAATACCAGATTTTGCAATGAGCCGCGCTTTCTGCTTTTCGCTGAAGGTACGTATATAGTTGACATTTGTTTGAGCGACAATGAGGAACTCACTGGAAACCGAGACGAGCAGTGATGTAATCAGGAGTACGATTATGAGCACGTAGCCTGCTGTATTCAAGAGATACCCGAGCACCCCTTCTTTCTGCAGGAAGGTTTTCCTCAGTTTGTAGTTATACCTGAAAGCATTGTATTGTCTTCTGTAATCAATCATGCCGGAATATCATCGCATTGCTGTATTTTCTTCCCCCGGCTTACCGGGTACTATTGATATATGAGGTAAAAATGAACACCTCTTCATTCCCCCTGAAGTTTTTCAATTTCAGTGTTACTCGAATTGCCGAGGGGAACTTGCGGTACTTTCGTGAATCCCATGTATCCGTCCAGGTGTTCCGCTGTCTGAACTCAAACCGTATATCGGTAACGTTTTCAAGCATGATGCTTTCCTTCCCTCCCGACTCCGGTTGATCGTCATAGTGATGTTCCTCTCTTCGCATAAGATTGAAGATACCCGGCGAATCGGTATCCTCCTGCAAATAGTATCCGACCTCGTGGACATCGCTTTTGTGAACCTCTTTTTTCGTATCTACGGATATGAGAAAATCTTCGTGATCAATGGTTACAAAATTAAGCCTGCCGCGGCTGACAGTTCCCCGATTATTTTCACCGATAAGGCAGAGATCCTTATTCTCTCTCCGGTAGTAGGCGCATGAAATATCCTTATCAATTCGATAAAGAGTGAGGTTTATGCTTTCATAAAAGTCGGCAACGCCGGTGAGATCATGTATTGCCGACATAATCGAGCGGTGTGCGGAGTACACCATCAACAGGATGAGGGAGGACACCGCGGTGGCGACCATTATCTCGAGCAGCGAGAAACCGCCCGTGGCGCGAATGACAGTCCGGATCGATCCGATAAAGGCTCCGCAAGCAGTATGCAGTGTTTTTTTCATCACCGTGGTTTATCACCTGTGCGGCTCAACTGGAAGCTTCTGATATTCGCAATACTCTCCGGTCAATATCGATACCTTTCACCGCTCGGGATAGATATAACTGATAGAATAGTTCCTGCTCCTGTTTCGCTCTTTCCATTCAACCGTAATGACGACCTTGCGCGCTTTGATAGGCCCGATGAGCTCATGCTCAAACCGTGAAATGGTTCTGCTGTACTGAAAACCGGGATACTCCTGCACCGCCTCGTCATTGATATCGGGTCCCCGCATGCGAAGAAGCTGAAATTCGTTGAGCTTGGACCTGGCAATTATCATTGCGATAGTGAGATTCCGATTCCCGGATATGGCAACAATGCCTGAAGAAACACCTGAAATAATAGTTGTCAGAACAATTGCGATAATGGTTATCGCTATCAGAATTTCTATTATCACATATCCTTTTAAGAATTCTGTATTCATCACATTGCTGCCGGGAGCGTTCTAAAGTGAGAAATCGATGTAGTCAGATGTAATCGATGCTTCCTTTCTCAATTTATGAATACGAACTGACCATCGCGCCTCATTATCAACGAGAATATGTATAATGGCATCGTCGGCCATACCCTTCGGATAAAAGGGGATGAGGACATTCCCGCAGGTAATCCGTTCTCCCGACGGCAGGAGCACCTCCTCAATCTTGAAGTCCTCCGGAAATTCCTGATGGCTCAACATCCTGTTTTTACTGTCCACAAATTCTCCATTTTTCCTGAGCATCACGACTGACACGCCATTCCGTCTGGAGAATATCTCATTTTCGACTTCACTTTCTTCATCAGTTTCATGAAGATGAATGATAAGGAAATTCGTATTCCCTCTGATGAATGAATCGTCAAATGTTCTGGCGATCAGAGATGTCAGGATGATAAAATTCGCTCTGTGGCCTCCCAGAAATGTGGTCAACCGGGGGGCAACGAGGAGCGCCAGTATTGATATGATAACGATAACAATTATCATCTCCAGCAGGGTAAATCCCTCGCTGTTCCGAAAGGGGAGGGGAGGGTGATTTCTCT
This sequence comes from uncultured Leptospirales bacterium, assembly GCA_964652955.1. Classification (GTDB taxonomy): domain Bacteria; phylum Spirochaetota; class UBA4802; order UBA4802; family JAKQUI01; genus CAZZCF01. The sequence continues at coordinate 3,771 of CAZZCF010000212.1, read as the reverse complement.
TCTCGCGATACATCAATGCCCTGTAAGCTCTCATTGTACTATGAAGGGATTTCTTACTGATTAGAGACCGGTCACACCAGGAGGAGATCCCGGTTGTGCGATTCAGTTGATCACAGGAAAGCTCAAAGAGCTCATCATTCCCAGCTCTTCAGATCAGCATCTTCCCCTTCGCCGCCTTCCTTCCCGTCAGCACCGTAACTCATGATTTCATAATCGTTACCGTGATCACCGGGGGAAACGTAGAGATAATCTCTTCCCCAGGGATCTTTTGGTATCTCCTTTTTCTTAAGATAACCACCCTCATTGTAATTCATGGGAATCGGCTCGGTGTCCGGCCTTCGAATGAGCGCTTCTAAACCGTGTTGCGTTGTCGGATAGCTTCCATTATCGAGATAGTAGCGATCGAGCGCGATGCCGAAAGCGGCGATCTGCTGTTTCGCTGCTTGAATACGTGCTTTCCGGGGGATATCCATAAACCTCGGGACCACGATAAGTGAGAGGATGCCAATGATAGTAAGAACTATCATCAATTCAATGAGCGAAAACCCCTTATCTGATTTCAGCTCTATGAGAATTCGGTCTATTTTCTCTCGTATATTTCTGAAATTCATTTCACCGTACCCCTCAAAATCATTATTGTACTTAATCGTTCTGTCTTCTACGCGGATAACCGGTTACGGAGAATAGGATTACATCAGCATCAGCATCATCCCTATTGCTCCACTATTAATGTGAGACAACAATTCTCATCTGGCTATTATATTTTCTCCTCACCGCGCTATGAGAGGAAAACAGTTGCCATAAACTGACTCTTTCCATGTCCAATATATGTAGAGGCAACTCACTTTCATTGCAGTATCAGGTTCATTTCGAATATGGGAAGGAGCACCGATATCACTATTATGCCTATGATCACCCCCATAACGATTATGATGATGGGCTCGATCATACTGGTGAGACTTGTTACGGTCAGATCAAGCTCGGTTTCATAGACTTTCCCGATGTTCAGGAGCATCGAATCGAGATTATCACTCGCTTCGCCTGCTGAAATCATCCCGATTACCATTCGGGGAAGAAAATCCGATTTTGAAAGGGCATGTGATACCGAGCTCCCTTCTTTGACCATATTAGCAGCCTCTTCAATATTTGATTCGATTATACTGTTTCCTACTATCTTTTTCACGATTTCAAAGGACTTCAATATATCGACCCTGTTGTTCAGGAGAATGCCCAGATTCTGCGTGAATCGCAGTACGATGAGCTTTTTGTAAAGACCTCGGACGAGCGGGAGCTTGAGCTTCAATTCATCGATTCGCTCCTTCCCCTCGGGCGTTTTCACATATCGCATCAGATAATAAGCAGCAATGATAAGAGTGAGGAGGATTATATACCAGAAGCTTGATAAGAAACCGCTTATCCAGAGGACAATTTTGGTCGGTAAGGGAAGCTCCTTACCGAGATCAATAAACATCCTGCTGAGTGATGGTATGATGTTAACCATCATGAACGTAATGACAAGGAGTGCAAAAGATATCATAAAGGCGGGGTACCAGAGCGCCGCCTGTATCTTGCTTTTGATGATATTTCTCTTCTCCTCGAGATCGGCAAGCCGTTCGATAACCTCATCCAGCGAACCGAGATTCTCGCCAACACGCACCATGTTTATATACATATCCGAAAAAACCGATCGATGCCGCTGCAGGCAGTTCGATAACGAGGATCCCTCTTCTAATTTCTCTTTCACATCGACAATGATGTTCTTGAAATGCTGATTGTCAATCTGCTCTATAATATCCGTTATCGCAACGAGGAGCGGCATTCCCGCTTTGAGCAGCGTCGCAAGCTGTCGTGAGAATATCCCGACCTGCCTGGCACTGAGCTTCAGGCTGAGATAGGTAGAAAATGCGGTGTACAACCGCGTCAGGAAATTTTTACTGCCCGATTCCTCCTGCTGCGATCCAAGCTCATGGCGGTCTATGCGCACGACATAGAGCTGCTGATTTCGGAGTTTCTGGCGGGCATTCACCTCGGTAGGCGCATCAATGAAGTCGTTTACCGCTTCGCCCTTTCTGTTCAGTGCCCGATATCGGTATATCATGTCAACTTACCCTCAGGACTTCCTCGATGGTGGTTTCACCGGATAAGACCTTTTTCGTGCCATCTTCAAAAAGCGTTATCATACCCTCTTTTATGGCAATGCTTTTAATCTCATGCGCCTCGGCATGAGTGAGAACCGCCTTTCGAACATCCTCGGTAACCGTCAATAATTCATAGATGCCGGTTCTCCCGCGATATCCGGTATTGAGGCAATTGGGACATCCTCGTCCACGGTAGAACTTTCTGTTTTTCTGCTGTGATGGTTTGATGTTCAATTTCGAGAGCATCTTTGCCGACGGCTTATACGATTCTCTGCACTCCGGACAGATAGTACGCACCAGCCGCTGAGCGAGAAATGCGTTTACCGAAGAGGCGATGAGGAAGGGCTCGACACCCATGTCTATTAACCGCGTGATCCCGCTGGCAGCATCATTTGTGTGCAGTGTGGAAAAAACCTTGTGTCCGGTCAGGGCTGCCTGCACAGCTATCTCGGCTGTTTCGAGGTCTCGAATCTCACCAATCATGATAATATCGGGGTCCTGGCGAAGAATAGATCGAAGCCCATTTGCGAAGGTCAGTTCTATCTTCGGTTTTACCTGCATCTGACCGATATTGTGAATCTGATATTCGATAGGATCCTCAACCGTAAGTATATTGACATCAGGCTTGTTCAATCTGCTGAGGGCGCTATAGAGCGTTGTCGTTTTACCACTTCCCGTTGGTCCGGTAACGAGTATTATGCCGTGACTTTTCTCAAGCAGGGAATTGAAGACTTCCAGCGTTTCACTGGAGAAACCGAGAGAATTCAGATCAAACAGCATATCGGATTTATTCAACAGTCTCAGCACAACCCGTTCTCCGAAATAGGTTGGGAAAATTGAAACACGTATATCAATATCCTTCCCGCCGATCTTGATCTGAAATCTTCCATCCTGCGGCAGACGATTCTCGGCAATGTTGAGGTTTGCCATTATCTTGATTCTTGAAATGATTGCTCCCTGGAACTTTTTCGGGGGGGTGAACATCTGATAGAGAATCCCGTCAATTCTGAATCGAACAATGAGATCCTTCTCATAGGGCTCACACTGTACATACTGTGGACCCTGCAGACCAGGTTCCAGTGGGGCGAGCCGGCGGAGATACTGCCGGCGCTGACGTCCATCGTCCGGCCCCGGCCGGGGCCCGGCCGCAAGGGGGGGAAGGCGCCCGCGAGCTGTCCCTCCTGCAAGTCGCCCATCACCGTGGAGGAGAGGATGTGCAGGTCCTGCGGGAGGCCCAGGGACATGTACTGGTGCTCCAGGTCCGAGCACTACCTCATCAGGTGCGCCAACTGCCGGAGGTACACGGTGTTCGGCCGGGAGAAGTGCATCCACTGCGGCCACAAGTTACCCCGGACGATGGCCTGCGCCTGCGGTGCGAAGCACCCTCCCCGCAAGTGGCCCAGGGCCTCGGATTGACGGGGCCTCACCGGCCCGCGCCACCGGACGCGCCTCCAACCCGCCGCCGCGGTCCGGCATGGGTGCGGGGCCCGGCCTTTCCTTCTCAGCGCCTCGCAGCCAGCGCCTTCATCGTTTTGAGTACCTCGCCGTAGGGCGCGCCGGTCTTGAAACCCACAGGGGAGAACGTCGTGTACGCGAACGAGTGGCCCGCCGACTCGAAGGCCGGCGCGTTCTT
>CAZZCF010000211.1:0-6178 GCA_964652955.1 uncultured Leptospirales bacterium | reverse complement strand
CGGCTCGGGTCGTTTGAAAAAAATATCAAACAAGAGTTCGCCGATTTATCAATCGGAGGAAAATCGATCTACGAAGTGCACACATGGGAGAAGCTCTCACCCTTCGTGAATATCGCAAAAATGATCGACATAATGACCCAGTTCATCAGGATAATGCTGGTCGCCATCGTGCTCATAAGCATCATGAACGTGATGATGATGGCGGTGTACGAGCGCATCCGTGAAATTGGCACGGTCGCGGCCATCGGAACACTTCCCGAGAAGATACTGTACATGTATCTTACGGAGGGGTTTTCCCTCGGCCTGGCGGGTTCTCTGGCAGGCGTCATTATCGGTATCATCGTTATCATCGCTATAAACGCGGTGGGGATCACCTTCAATTTCGGAAGGCAACAGGGTATTGTCTTGAGGGCGGCACTGAGCGTGCCGGAAACGGTAGCGATAACAATCACGGTTCTCGCCGTATCCCTTGCGGCCGGGTTTTATCCCGCATATAAAGCGTCGCGCATGGAGCCGGTGGAAGCGCTGAGACATGTATAGAAAACGATACGGGAGAATGACATGAAACGATTCTTAACGGTTTTTATTGTGTCGCTTTTTGCGGCCGGTTATGCGGGCGGAGAAAGCCCGGACCGGCTTCTGCTCGAGATCGACCGGAATCTGAATCCTGAATCGTATGAATCATATAAGAAAATCATCAATATCGAACCGGACGGCCGCAGAAAGGAATATATTCTTTTCAACCTCAAAAAAGGAAAGGATAAAATAATAGCCCTCTTCCTGTCGCCCGCGAGCGACAGGGGAAGGAGCACGCTCCGGCTCGGCGACAACATGTGGTTGTATGTGCCGAATGTGGGCAAGCCGATACGAATCACCTCCCTTCAATCTGTTATCGGGGGGGTGTTCAATAACGCTGACATACTGGCTCTCGATTACAGCGCCGAATATAAAGTGGAAAAGCTCGAAACAAGAAATAGTGAATATCTTCTTTACCTCAAGGCCAGGAACAGGTCGGTCGCCTATGACCGGTTACGTCTCTGGGCTGACAGAGGAAGGAAAATACCGATAAAAATAGAATGTCTCACCGAAAAGAACATGCTCATCAAAACGATTTACTTTAAAAAAATAAAGAACTTCTCCGGGGGAATAGTCCGGCCATCAGTCATTGAGACCGAGAGCCCCCTGTACAAGGGGTATCGTTCAATAATGATCTTCTCTAAAATAAGGAAACGAGTGGTCGGAAATGAAGTATTCACCCTGACTTTCATGCCCCGCGTGGGTTCACTCAGGTGATCTATGAGGCCTTTCCTCGTCCTCATCTCAATCTGCGCCATACTCTTTACGGGCCGGATATTAAAAATTTACGCTGAAGACAATAATGAATATGAATTCCAGTTCGACGAATCAGAGATCGAGAAGAAGCCGATTTCGATCGGCGGTTATGTTGAGCTATTCCCCACTCTGTACATAACAGACGAGAAGAGCGCGCTTTATCGCCTGAAATATTATGACGAAAATCCGTGCAATCCATATGCCGCTGCGTATTTAAGAGCACAGCCGGATCTCATTCTCGAAAAGGGGATAGTTAAGGCGTTCGTGCGTGGATACGGTACCGCCGGGTACGAAAACAACGGCTGGCATCATGATGCCATTCTTTACGAAGGATACGGCACGCTGAAGCCGTATCAGAATCTTGCGATTGACGCAGGAAAGAAAACACAGAAATGGGGCAAGGGGTATGCCTGGAACCCGGTCGCTTTCGTCGACAGGCCCAAAAATACCGATGATCCCGAGCTGGCGAATGAAGGATACGTGATCGCGTCCGCTGACGTAATATTCAGTTTTAACGGTCCGCTGAAAGCACTTGCCGTTACGCCCGTTGCGCTTCCCGTATATGACACAATAAATGATGACTTCGGAAAAAGGGAAGACTGGAACTTCGCGGGAAAGCTCTATCTCCTTTTTCTCGATACGGACATTGACTTCATGTTCCTTGCCGGAGAGAGCAAGGGCGACCGGTACGGAGTCGACATATCGCGAAACCTTACTTCAAGTTTTGAAATTCATGGAGAATACGCTTACATTCCGGATTTCACCAAGCGCACTCTCGACGAGTCGGGTGCCGTTCATGAAGAGGAGTTCAACGCTTATGCTGCTCTTGCCGGGATACGCTACCTTACGGAACGGGAAACAACCTGTATTATTGAATATTATTATAACGGCACCGGAATGTCGAAGTCGGAAATGCGAAATTACTATGCCTTCATCGACCGGGCATATTCCGCATACCTCGAATCAGGCAGCGAAGAGCTTTTCAAGCGGGCAACCGCAATGGCGGAAGGAAATTACGGGAAGATGAGTCCCATGAGGAACTACCTTTATCTCAGGATCAGCCAGAAGGAACCGTTCGATATCCTGTACTTCACCCCCGCCATCTCATCGATAATAAATATCGACGATTCGAGTTTTACCATCACGCCTGAATTGCTTTACGCGGGCATCAACAACCTCGAGCTCAGGCTGAGATACACATGGCTGCAGGGGAAGGAAAACAGTGAATACGGGGAGAAAACGGCTGATCACAGGTGCGATCTCCGCCTTCGCTATTCTTTTTGAACGAAACCGCTATGCGTGAAATTCTTTTGAAGGGAATATAATGAAAAATATAATCGAAACAAAAACGCTCGGCCTGCCCGCCCGAACCGTTGTGGAAAGACTCGGTGCAAAACATCTCGCGCTGGTGAAGGACCGGAAGAGCCGCATCATTATGAGCGACGGGAGGAAGATTCTCCGTCAGGCCGAAATAATCCGGCGGGCCTTTCCCGATATCAGGATAAGCCTCAAAACTTCCGCACCGGTGTGCAGCAAAACGAAAGCATTCCTGAATGAGAGGGGCATTGCGGTGCTTCCTCTCAAGTAAAAAACAGAGAGGACAGATCGACTCGACGACGATCTCTGTACACAATACGGTCTCCGTATACGAAGACGATCAGGGGACTGCCGGTGATACGGATGATGCTCACCTTCCCGCTGCGCCGTGCATTCAGGGCTTGAGGCCAGCGTAGGGATAGGACCGTATCTTCTCCCGAAGTCTCTCGATACTCCTTACATCATCGTCCGATTTCACCAGATAGCGAAGCAGAAAGGTTCCCGTCACCGAGGGGCTCTTGAACATCTTGAACCTGCCGGGATCTTCAAAGGCGGGTGTCGCATCACTGTAGAGAAGTATCGTGACACCGCGGTCACACTCGGTTCGATTTCCGATATAGGCAAAGCTGTCCGTATTGTCCGCAACCATCTGATTGACCCAGTAACCGGGATGGGGGGGGAATTCAACCACGATCGGATGCTCCCCGGTGTTGAAAACGAGTACGCTGTACATCAGATCGGGACTGGGGCTCACGAAGGTATCCCATCGGGCATCGGCACGCGGCAGGTGCAGGAATACATTGTAGCCGCCGGCCATCTTGAGATATGCCTCATTCCGCACCTTCAGCAATCGGGACGGCATGGTGGAGATCCCGTAGACGATAACGAAGAGCGCTATGAAGAGACTGCCGGCAATATAGACAACATTCCTCTTTATCATCATTCCACCTCCTTCACCACCGGGAGGGGATAGTCTGCGATATTCTCATAGAGCTCGGGGGCAGGATGATACACGCGGAGAATAACATGCATCCGCTCCCCCTTCGGCGCGGGGAGCCAGTTTTTCGCTCCCTCCGGCCGCGTCGGGGCAATATCGATCACAAATCTTCCATCCTTATCTCTGACAACATTAAAAGTGGTGAAGGAATACCGATTCTCCTTATTCGCAACGAGGAATCTCTTATCGTTATAGAGCGTGATAGCCCACCATGCTGCAGGTATCGGTTTTCGGGAGATAATCCGGTAATGCCGATCGCCGTGCATATCTTCACCGGAATCGCCCGGATAGGCTAAAAAATAGATAGCCTCCTCCCTGCTGTTTGCGAATAAGCCTATCTTTGCAATGAACGCTCTCGTAAGGGCATTGGCATCGGCACTGCCGATTCCCTTCAGTGTCTTCCAGGAATTGCTGTTGCAGACGACCGCATCCGTTGCCTCGAGAAGGAATGCCGCAGCAATGCCGAGATAGCCGATCAGTATGCCGGTCAGCACGGTTACTATTATCTTGACAAATACTTTCATTTCACTTCTCAGCGAATCAGGAGTTTACTGCTTTCCCTTTTCCCTGTTGAGAATCTCTTCGGCGAGAATCTTCAATTTAGGAGAAACCTTCAGGGGGGGCAATTCAACCTTCCGGTCAACCTTCTGTGCCGGGGATTCACCCTTTACCGTATCTTCACCGAGCCACTTTCCCAGAGCGAAGACCATCCGCTCGAAGATCTCGTTAACCTTCTCCACCTTGTTGACCATCTTGTAATACTTCAGAGCGATGAGCGGCTGCTTCTTCTCGTAGAAGTAGTGATCGCCTATTCTCGTCAGGCCGTCGCGGTAGCCGGTTTTTCTGAATACCACGGCGGCCTTCTCGATCTCCCCCTTGTTGAAAAGCTCATTGCCCTTTCTGATGAGCTCTATTCTCTCTTTTTTATCCATAGGATTCTTCGGTGAGCACATTACTTAACACAAAATAAGGGTACACGCTGAGACAAAATCTTTCAAGCAATTATTTACGGAAAACCAATTCTTTTTATTGACACGCATTCGCCCCTGCGAATAATTAATTCATTACGTGCTACCATCGGGATCGGCCTCCGGCAATTTTCTCTCATCGAACAGTACCGTTCCACGCTCCGTTTTTGCGAAACGATCGAGAGGGAGGAGGAAAGTGCCGGTCGAAAATCCCTTATTGCAGAGAGCCGAGGATATCATTGCCCATGGCATTCATTAAAATCGACAGGGACCGCTGCAAGGGATGTTATTTCTGCGTGAAATACTGCCCGCGAGAGCTGATCAGAATATCCGAAACTATGAACAAGCAGGGATACTTTCCTGCTGAATTCATGCAGGAGGAAGAGGACCGGTGTACCGGATGTAAGACATGCGCGATAATGTGTCCGGATACCGCTATTGAGGTATACAAATGAGCACCGTCAGGAAACTCACCAAGGGGAATATTGCGCTGGCGAAGGGCGCCATTGAAGCCAAATGTCAATTCTACTTCGGGTATCCCATCACGCCGCAGAACGATATCCCGGAATACCTGGCGCTGAACCTCCCCAAAGTGGGCGGCATCTTCATTCCCGCAGAAAGTGAGATTGCCTCGATAAATATGGTTATGGGGGCGGCAGCATCGGGCATGCGGGCGTTGACATCTTCCTCCGGACCGGGGATATCGCTCATGCAGGAAGCTTTATCGTACATGGCCGGCTCCGATATTCCCTGTGTGGTGGTGAACATCATGCGCTGCGGACCGGGACTCGGCGGCATCGCTCCCACGCAGGGCGACTACAATCAGGCAGTGCACGGCGGCGGACACGGCGACTATCATAATATCGTCCTGGCGCCGGCATCGGTGCAGGAGATGTTCGACCTCACCATCAAGGCATTCGAGCTCTCGGATAAATACCGAAATCCCGCCATGATTATCTCCGATGCGATGATAGGCCAGTTTCAGGAGCCGTGCCGTCTGACTCCGAAAGAGCCGATAATCGTCCCCGAAAAACCGTGGGCGCTGACCGGCGCCAGCAAGAGAAAGCCACAGCTGCTGAAATCGCTCTACCTGGCCGACGGAGAGCAGGAAGCGCACAACCTCATCATGAAGGAAAAATACGATCGGATGCGGGAAAATGAGACTCTTTCCGAGGCCTATCAGCTCGATGATGCCGAGATTATGATCATCGCCTTCGGATTGCCGTCACGTATCGCCAAAACGGCCATTCAGAATGCCCGTGCAGAGGGGATCAGGGTGGGCCTCCTCAGGCCGATTACCCTCTTCCCGTTCCCCGAAAAGGCGGCCTACGAATACTCCTCGAAGATCAAGAACGTGCTCGTGGTTGAGATGAACACCGGCCAGATGCTGCGGGACGTTGAGAACTATTCTCACCGTGAAACGAAGATCTCATTCTACGGCAGGCCGGGGGGCGGCGTCCCCTATCCCGACGACATCGTCCGCGAGATAAAAAGGGCACTGGAGTGATACCGGCACAGAAACGATCGAAGCAACGCAGAGGAGGAGCGTGAACATGAGGGCGGT
>CAZZCF010000210.1:0-6218 GCA_964652955.1 uncultured Leptospirales bacterium | reverse complement strand
CTCAATGGATACTTGAAAAATATGATAATTACGGTATATTTTACTATGCAGATAGTAAATATCTTTATATACTATGCGATTCATCTATTCGTAAGAGGGAGTTTGTATGAAGAAACCAGCTTTTGAACAGAAAGATTGGGAGGAAATTCTCAAGAGTGAGGAGAATGTCAATGATCAGGTAAATCCTGAAACGATAGGAACAAAGCCGGGTGCCAGAATTACCGAGTCGCAGATTTACTTAGATATAAAACCCGAGGAATTGGAAAGCTATTTGAATAAATATGTCGTGGGACAGAAGGAGTCAATCGAGGTCATTGCTACGAAGGTGTGCACCCATTTTAACCGTATGAAACTTGAATCGATTGTTCCTGAGGATGAGAAGATAGTAGGCACCATCAAGAGTAATATGCTTCTCATCGGTCCAACGGGGGTGGGAAAGACCTACATCATCAAGCTCATTGCAAACCGCATCGGAGTTCCCTTTGTAAAGGCTGATGCGACTAAGTTCAGCGAAACCGGATATGTTGGTGGCGACGTGGAGGACCTGGTGCGTGAGCTTGTTCATGAAGCTGATGGTGATGTTAAAAAGGCGGAGTACGGGATAATCTATCTTGATGAGATTGATAAAATAGCCTCATCGGGATATATGTATGGACCGGATGTCTCCCGAACAGGTGTTCAGCGGAACCTGCTGAAGTTAATGGAGGAAGCGGAGGTTGATCTGAAAACTCCTCATGATCTTGCTTCACAGGTTGAGGCAGCTATGGAGGCCCAGAGAACCGGTAAGGTGACAAGAAAGAAGATTAACACGAGAAATATTCTCTTTATCGTTTCAGGGGCTTTCAATAATCTTGAGGACATCATCAACCGCCGTTTGAACAGACATGCAATCGGATTCAATAAGCCGGATATTACGGCAAAAGACAGACAGGATATTCTCAAGCAGGTGAGGACCGAGGATCTTCTGGAATATGGTTTTGAATCTGAGTTCGTGGGGAGATTGCCGGTCACGGTGGTGTTGAATAACCTCGATGAAGAGGGTCTGTATCAAATACTCAAGAACAGGTACAGTACGGTCGTCCTGGGTAAAAAATTCGATTTCAGGGCATACGATATTGAACTCGATTTTACTGACGAAGCGCTTCACCTCCTGGCACAGCGTGCGCATACGGAAAAAACCGGCGCGCGTGGATTGCTGACCGTATTCGAGAAGGTTTTAATAAAGTTTGAGAAGACGCTCCCGTCGACCGACATTCAGCGTTTGCTCGTTGACGGGGAGGTGGTTAACAGTCCTGAAACTGCATTGAGAAAGATGCTCCTCAATGACAGCATAAAGCGATTTCAGAAGGACTTTCTGTTGAAGAACGGCATTTTTCTCGAGTTCGATAAGGACGCGTCAGAGCTTATTCAGGATATGGCTGCCGAAAGCCATAAGAGCATAAAGCAGGTCTGTGAGGATCTCTTTGCGGATTATCCCCACGGGATCCGGCTCATGGAGCGGGAGAGCTTCAAGATAACGAAAGAGGCGGTGGAGCGGCCGGACGAGTATCTCGATGCCTATATTCGTGAGAATTATCAGAAACAGCAATAGTTTCTGATCGGGGGGAGGTTCACTTCCCCCATATCATATCACAGAAGAGGGGGTATGCTCTTCTGAGCTTCTGTTTTACTGCCCCGCGAAGGATTTCCAATTCGTCATCGGTGATATGCTCTATCTCGGGAATTTCTCTCCCTTCGATCCCGAGATCGAAACCGGTATGCTCCTGTATCTTCTGTGCGCTTGTGCCGGGAAGGGAGGCTTCGAGAACTATCTTCTCTTTATCGGTTTCGTACCGCATTAATGCCATGGGCGTTACGACATGAGAGAGGGTTCCCCGTCGCCAGGAAATGGAGTGGTCAACCGAGGACGCATTGATAAAATCGACCTTTGGAACAAAGAGTTTTGCGGTGTGGTTGATGGTGAAGAGAATTATTCTCCGTGCCATCATGCTGATCATGTTGGATCCGGCTCCCCCGGGGAGACGGAGCTTCGGCTTTGCATAATCCCCGATAACGGAGAGATTGATATTTCCTCGCTGGTCTATTTGTATCCCGCTGAGGAAAAAGAGATCGAGCAATCCCCGCTGGGCGAGACCGAAGAATTCATGTAATCCGTCGGTGATGCGAATATCGGGATCGCCGTAGACCATCATTTCGAGATCCGGTGCATGAGTGAGCTGTGCCATATAGAGCGCTCCCGCCGGTATGGGGGAGAGTGTTCCCGTGGCAGCCACCTCGCCATTTTTGACCAGGCGTGATATGACTACCATCATCGTTTCAAAGGGATGCGGGGCATCGTTCATCGTATTCCCCCCTTGTCGATAAGATTGAGATAGGCATCGTGATAGTCCGGGCCGATAATATATCTTTCCAGGTACTCTCGAAATGAATCGTCACTCTTTGCAGCTTCGAGGTAGGTCATGAGGTGCCCGGTATCGATACCGTATCTATCGCGGCAGGCGGTGGGATGTGCGCCGCGGGGTGCGTGGACGACTGCATCGATGTGAACACCGGAGACGAAGACGCCGTATCGTCCGGGAAGCACGTCATCGAAGTCAACGAGATCCTCAACAACGGCGATGGACTTTGTCGCTGCCATGGCGAGCAGGCGATCATTCCTGAAACTGTCAGTGATGATGTTCCCGAAGCGATCGCCCCTGAAGGCATGGATAATGGCAACGTCGGGCACGATAGGTGGAACGATAACGTATTCTTCGCCGCTGTACGGATCGATCATCACTTTCAGATCGGGTCTTATCTTCATGTAGTCGGAGTTCAGGAAACCGACGATCGGGATAAAGGGGATTCCATTCGCTCCAGCCTGGAGCGCGAGGAGCAGGGCCGGTCACATTGTTTCGAGAGTGCGCAGTCTCCCTGCTTCACATCGCTTCCGAAAGTTGGGTGCTAAGCCGAATTCATCCATCACGATTTGCGGGAATTGCACGGTGGAGACACAGTCCGCTCCGATGAGAAGGTCAATAACATATCCTCCTGTCAGGACGGAGGTTACCATGAGATCGGTTACCCTGTTTTTGACGATCTCCCGTATTACCGGCATCGGATTCATGTCCATCCCGCTCCCAACGCCGATGTGCATCCCTGAATCAACCATCAGTGCGGCTTCAGAGGCGGTCATCACTTTTTCTCTCATCTCTGGCTCTCTCCCTTCAGCCTGACGAGCTCTTCAGCTTCGAGTTCCTTTATGTAAGAATGTGGTAATTCTCAATGAACCATCACACAGGATCAATATGGTAAGCAAAGGGGGGTATGCAAGAACCCCCCTTTCTCATCAGTATCCTGGATAAAGTTATGATAAAGTACGCTGGTTATGGGTAGGTAATTCTGTTAATTGATTTACTGTCCGGAAACGGTATCGTTCCAGACGGTTTTGATGATACACCCGTAACCGCATTCCTTCAAAGCTCGCTGCTCAGCATCAAATCGGGTACTGTAAGCAGCGCTGCAACCCACTCGACCGGTTTGTTCGTTTCGGGCTATTGCGCCCCATCCGGTCGATCCGGTTGTAAGGATTATCCTGCAGCTATCGCAGTACTTGCTGCATTCTTGCATGGCTCTTTGCTTGGCATCCTCCTCGGATGTGTAGTTATACGAAAAACCGTATGCTCCCCGACATCCGTATGCAACTGCTGAGGCTGCCGTTGCCCGGTGATTGATAATGAGAATCAAAGAGAGTGCAAAGATCATTGCCATGATTAAGATAAACGCAAGCTTGAGAGAATTGTTCTTCATAAGCACCTCCTTGCTATGGTACTGCGTATAGAAGCGCAAGTGCAAAAAAAAATCAAGACAAATCAGTATAAATACGAAATAAAATGTTGTTGTTTTTTTTTGAGCCACTTCGCATAATAATTAAGGGAATTTTGTGAGTGGCATCGTGAAGGCAATCGGAGCGATAAGCAAAATTATTCTTTTAACATGTCCGCGATGGTGATATCATGAACAGGAAGATGAGCATATGAGGGTTGTCAAGAGAGTAAAATCACCAAAGAATAGCCTGAAGGATCTGGTCTCTGCTTTTGATGAACTGGTATTCAGAAATGTTAAGGAGCAGTATCCTCATAACTGGGGGGATGCTTGTATTCAATCCCTTTTCCAAAGCATATCTCTCCTGTTGCGACGAAAGCGGATCCGCTTTCCCGGTGGCGTTATCAGAACATACGGGGCACTGTACTCGCTCGCGGATGAGCCGGAGAAGAAACTTTCAGATATCGCTGTCCTCTGTAAAATCAATTTCCATGATGGCAAGAGCGTTGAAGGGGCCACCTTTCTGAATGTGCAGTTGAAAGACCCCGATAAGAATACCTTTCAGGGATTCCGGAAAGATGAGCTCAGGAGAATGGAATCCATCGCATCGCATGCGCAGCTGCTTCTCTGCGATTACGACTGCATCACCGGGATGGCCTTTACGTCGATTCCCGAATCGATAGTCGGATACATGCCGACGCCCTGGGAGCAGTGGGTGCCCTTTACCTATGCGGCAACGGCACCGGTTGGTCTCTGTAATGCCCTGGGAGATAAAAACACGAGTCTCTACAAGGTTTCGGTTCCCCTCTCATATCAGTTCTGCTTTCGCTATCTCTTCGGATTGGACCTCGAATACCGGAGTATTCCCCTTGAAGTTGCCAGAGGACATCGGACGGATAAAGGACAGGCGAAGTATCTCATGCTCCTTTCGGTGGCGCACGGAGGTTCTGCATTACAGCTTGATTTTGACTTTGACTCAGAGAGGTATACGGCGCTGAAGGCATGACTGGCAGCCGTTCAGGCGGGGAACACCGCCACCGCTCAGGTGTGGCGTTTTCACGAATTCTCAATCTGGCTGACAGATTGGATTCTGGCGGTGTGGCGATAAAAGTAAATTGTAATACATTCCCGATTTCTGTTATTATTTCTTCATAGTGTGATTGACGCAATACCGTCTGTTACGCGGTCAATCTTTGTGATGGACTGCCCGTATCATTTATCTGTTATGGGGGAGGAACGATAATGAAGAAGACTATTTTCATGATACACGGCATGTGGGGAGGTCCCTGGTACTGGGAGAATTACAGGAAGTACCTTGAAGGGGAGGGCTATAACTGTGTCGCGACAACGCTCCGCTATCATGATATGGATCCCCAGGATACACCGGATCCCCGGTTGGGGACAACCAGCCTTCTGGATTACGCATCAGACCTCGAGAAGGAGATCGCTCAGCTCGATTCGAAGCCGATTGTCATGGGCCACTCCATGGGCGGCCTCCTCGCACAGATACTCGGAAGCCGGGGAGTGGCAGAAGCGCTGGTGCTGTTGACGCCCGCACCGCCGCGCGGTATCATGGCCATTACCCCGTCAGTCCTGCGCAGCTTCTGGGGCATTATGATAAAATGGGCTTTCTGGAAAAAACCGATGCGGCAGACTTTTAAGGCGGCGGTCTATTCCATGATGCATCTCCTCTCTCCCGAGGAGCAGCGGGCGGCTTATGACCGGTTCGTTTACGAGTCGGGGAGGGCAGCCTTTGAGATCGGGTTCTGGCTCCTGGATATGAGAAAAGCCAACAGGGTCGATGCGGAAAAGATAACCTGCCCCGTGCTGGTTGTTGGCGGCAAGCAGGATCGCATCACGCCCGCTTCGGTTGTGCGAAAGATCGCAGCACGGTATGCAGGGGCAACCTATAAGGAGTATCCCGATCACGCGCACTGGGTGCTGGCAGAGCAGGGCTGGCAGGATATCGCTGCCTTCATCGCCGACTGGCTTGGATCGCTCGGCAGGAGATAAAAGCGTTAGGGTGTATCACACTGTATCCCGGTCGATTGCAGCATCGTGGCACGATTCACTTTATACATAAAGATCATCGCGGCCATTGGCATCTTTTATCTTGCCTATGCGCTCCTCGTCTTTCTTTTGCAGAGGAGCCTTCTCTTTCCCGGCCAGTACATTCCGGAGAGCGCATCGGGGATTCAGCACGGTGATTATGAACAGGTATGGTTGCAGACATCCTATGGGAGGGTCGAGGCATGGTATCTGCCGGCTCCGCGGGATGGCAAACGTCCGGTCGTGCTCTGTGCTCACGGCAATTATGAGCTTCTCGAGCATTTCTTCCCGAATCTTCTGCCCTTCCGCGACCTGGGAGTGAACGTGCTGGCCGTTGAGTTCCCCGGCTATGGACGTTCGGAGGG
>CAZZCF010000209.1:0-6337 GCA_964652955.1 uncultured Leptospirales bacterium | reverse complement strand
TATTAGTATTTTCATAATTTCGTTTAAATATTTTTGAGCTGCATAAGCGATGATAAAGGAAACAGACATTTTATAAAATTTCCTTATATCCAGACAGTATTCGTATTCACATTCATTGAAGGAGATGTGCAGACGATGCCAGTTCTTTTCCGGATCCCTTTTCTGGTATCTTAACCTGGAATAGGATTTGATCATTCTTCTGCTTTGACTCATGACCCGTTTCATCAGGAGCTTAATTATTACCGTCCTGGATTTTCCTGTTATCGCTGCTCCCCTGTTAAGCATTTCAAGAATGTTTCTGTGCACATATACCGTTGATTCAATATGCATAATAACCTCCTTACCGATAACTATCTGTATTGAATACGATTTATGTTGCTTTATTGTGAAAAATTTAGGAACAGGAGTGAAGATACGTAGAATATTGACGTCAGTGATACCAAAATTCAATTGACTTTCCTGTTTGCTGATGTATCAGTGAGAATGCATTATATGCAATGAAACGGTACCTGTACAACATCTCCTATTCATTAAATCGTGGTGCTCTGCTTGGCATCACTCTTATCGTACTTATTATGTCAGTTCCCCCGCTTTTCGCGCAGCAGCCGAAAGCGCTGACCCGGGAGCTCAACAGGTGGATTGCCGCGGTCGAGGATGGAAATGCCGAAACTATCGCCGCTCTGCTCGGAGATGACGGGATTATCCTCATACGCTTCCATGGCCATCCAGTGTTAAAATCAGTACAATTGAACCGTGAAGATCTCGTGGCGAGGCTTGAAAGAGGAGAGGCTAATATACTCGGGCTCTCGAAGCGCCTTCTCCTGCCCAGGCTGGCAGACATGCGGCAGCTGGGTGGGGGGCGATATTCCTTCACCGATTCGCGCTGCCCCGAGGTCACCTGGATATTCGTCCTGACGAGGGGGAGATGGCGGCTCATTGAGATTATCAGGCGATTTTTGGAGTGCTGAGGGGGTATATGCGTGTAACCCAATTATCTTTCTTGACATTTGCCTGCCAGCGGTTACAGTGAGCTAAGATTTTATACCTGCCAAGCGCCCTCTGGACTGACAGGGGAATCGCGGTAGTCGTATCGAATTGGCAAAATTCATTACAGGGATAGAATAATGCTACTCGGTCTCGATGTGGGCGGCACACATACCGATGTCGTGATAGTGGGGAAGGGGGGAATTGTTGCTTCGTCGAAAGTCACAACGCATCACGACGATCTCCTCAGCTCCATCAATGCTGCCTTTGAGAATGTCTTGAAGGATGTTGCTATCGAAGAGATTAAGAGGATAAATCTCAGCACCACCCTCTCGACCAATGCAATTGTCGAGGAGAAGGTCGACAAGGTGGGAGTGCTCGTCTCCGCGGGGCCGGGCATCGATTCATCCAATTACGCGATCGGCAGTAACTTTCACATCATCGATGGATCGATCGATCACCGGGGGACGGAAATACAGCCGCTGGACAGGAAGCAGCTGGCGAAAGTGATAGACCAATGTGTCAGTAATGGCATCAGGTTGTTCTCCGGAGTGACGAAGTTCTCCACCAGGAATCCCGCGCATGAGAATCTGATAAAGGACCAGCTTGATGATCGTGCCGATTTTGTAACCGTCGGCCACCTGCTCGCCGGGCAGCTCAACTATCCGAGACGAATTGCAACCGCCTATTACAACTCGGCGGTCTGGCGCCTCTATAACGACTTTGCCAATGCCATCGAGAAGAGCATATTGGGAAACGGTGTCAAAGCGAGGATTAACATACTGAAGGCCGACGGCGGGACCATGCCACTTGCGGTTTCACGCCTCTTTCCCGTGGAGACCATTCTCTCGGGGCCCGCTGCGAGCGTAATGGGAATCATCGCCCTGTGCGATATCTCCGAGGACTCAATAATCCTCGATATCGGCGGCACCACCACCGATATTGCCATCTTCGCTTCGGGAGCGCCACTCATCGAGAGCGAGGGAATATCACTCACCCATCATCTCACCCTGGTGCGTGCTCTCAAGACGAAATCGATCGGCATCGGCGGTGATTCTGTCATTCGGATCACGAACGGAAAAGTTGCCGTTGGCCCCGAGCGACGGGGGCCGGCTATGGCTGACGGCGGACAGGAGCCCACCCTGGTCGACGCGCTCAATTTTCGGACGATCGACTATGGCAAAAGGGAGGCATCGATCTCCGGTATCGTCGAGCTGGCGAGGAAGCACAGTATCAAGCCTGAGCAGCTGGCTGAGGAGTCTGTCACCTATGCCGTCAGGAAGATACGGGAGGAGGTTGAGGAGATCGTCAGGGAGATAAACGAGAAGCCGGTGTACACCGTTCATGAGATACTCGAGGGGAAGACAATTGAACCGACAAAGCTCTATGTCATGGGAGGACCGGCTGAGGCGCTTTCCGATCTGCTGAGACAGGAGTTTAACCGCGAGGTCGTGGTGCCGAAGAACTTCTCCATCGCCAATGCTATTGGCGCCGCGCTGACCAAGACAACCATCGATGTGGAGCTCTTTGCCGATTCCGAGAAGCGGGTTCTCCTGATACCGAATCTCAATATAGAAGAGGAGATACCGGGGAGCTACACGCTCGAGGATGCAAAGGTGGATGCCCAGAAGCATCTCTCAGCATTCATGGAGCGGCTCGGATATGATGTGAGTGAAAACACCTCCGAGATCATCGAGGCGGTATCCTTCAATATGGTTGGCGGTTTCATGACATCGGGGAGGAATATACGGGTGAAGTGTCAGATAAAGCCCGGCATCTCAAAAGACTACCCGGTCCGTTGAATGAGAAGCGTCTTGAGCACTGATTATTTTTTTTACCGTGCATTTTTATGTAAGGGGGAACCATGTTAAAAGCGAAGAACAGCGTGGGGGTCATTTTCTTTCCTGCCTTTGACTGGGCTATCAGCCCCTCGCATCCCGAACGCGAAGAGCGCCTCCTCTACACGCAGGATCAGCTCAGGGAGGAGGGCATTTTCGATATAGAGGACGTCGTTGAATACAAGCCCGATATCGCAACACGCGAAGATGTTGAACGGACGCATTTCTGCATTCCCGATGTTGAGCGGGTTATTACCGAATCCCATCTCATCTCCGCCGGCGGCGCCATCAAGGCGGGAAAGCTGGTGTTCGAAAAGGCGGAGAAGAAAGCCTTTGCCCTGGTCAGGCCGCCCGGCCACCATGCGATGAAGGTGGTTCACGGGAACCGCGGGTTCTGCAATATCAACATCGAGGCTATGATGAATGAATATCTCAGGGAGCATCACGGGCAGATGCGGATAGCCATTGTCGATACCGATTGCCATCACGGTGACGGGACGCAGGATATCTACTGGCATGATCCTTCCACGCTCTATATCTCCATTCATCAGGACGGGAGGACGCTCTATCCCGGTTCCGGTTTCACCGATGAGGCCGGGGGGCCCAATGCGCTGGGGAGGACCATCAATATCCCCCTCCCGCCGCAAACGTCCGATGAAGGATTCCTCTATGCCATAGATAATATCGTCCTTCCCATCCTGGAGGATTTCAAACCCGATCTGGTGGTGAACTCAGCAGGTCAGGACAATCATTATACCGATCCGATCACCAATATGAGCTTCTCGGCGCAGGGGTATGCGAAGCTCAATGAGAAGCTCAACCCGGATATCGCCGTGCTCGAGGGAGGATATTCGATACAGGGTGCGCTCCCCTATGTGAACCTGGGCATCGTTCTCGCCATGGCAGGTCTCGACTACGGCAAGGTGCGGGAACCGGACTACGATCCGCGGGCAATTGCCCAGGATAAGCGGACAACGGAGTATATCAATCGGCTTGCCGATGAGGTTCGTGATGTCTATTTCAATCCGCCGCCCAGGAAGGGGAAGGTCGGTGAGTATGAGGTGCGGCGAAAGAATATCTTCTACGATACGGATATGATCCGGGAGAATCAGATCGAAACGATCATGGTTTGCGATGATTGCGCCGGCGTGCTCAAGATTGAAACGGCGTCGTCGATCAATGATCCCTCTCTCTGCGTTGAGATTCCCCTTGATGCATGTGACCGCTGCAGGAGCGAGGGGTACCGCATCTTTGAAACGGGTAAGCGAAATGCGACGTTTAAGCGGTGTATCCTGATGAACCGGAGGGATAAGGAGTATCTCCGGACCTAGCACCGGCATCAATTGTTAAATGATAAAGAGTATCTCCCAGAGTTTCGGGATCTGCCAGAGCTCGTCGTCAATCATGACCTCGAGCTGGTCTATCTTCTCCCGGGTGCTCTCCATGAGCTTCTTCACATGAGAGCAGTAATAATCGGCCTGCTCCTGCTCGTCCTCGATTTTCATTGCACCGTTCCTTCGGGCGAGCAGCTCCGAGAGGGATTTTTGAATGTCATTGATGAGCGTGGCGACAGTCTTCAGATGCTCCTTCTGGGGTTTCATATCGAACTTATCACCAAGCACCTCAATGGTCTCATCGATTGATGCGGCGACCATCTGCTGGTATTCGATGGCGGGGGGGAGTATCTGGCTTGAGGCAATATTGTAGAGGCACATCGCTTCAATGTCGATCTCCTTGGTATACCGTTCGAGCCTGATGGTATAGCGCGATCGCAGCTCTACTGCCGAGAGGACACCGTATTTCTCGAAGAGGCTGATGGCTTTATCGTTTAGCAGATCCTTGAGCGCTTCCGGTGTCGTTTTCTTGTTTGGGAGCCCTCTCCGCCCGGCTTCCTTCTCCCATTCCGGTGAGTAGTTATCTCCCATGAAGAGCACCGGCCGGATGTTCCTGATCTCCTCCCGGAGAACATCGATAGCAGCCTGTTTAACATTGCCCCCTCGTCCCTCGATAAGATCGGCCAGATCATCGAGACTCTCGGCAACGATGAGATTGAGCACTGTTGCGGGGAAGGAGATGGACTGCGAGGAGCCCACCGCTCTGAACTCGAACTTATTCCCGGTAAAGGCGAAGGGGGAGGTTCGGTTTCGGTCCGTGTTGTCTCTGCTGAGCACCGGGAGCGAGGAGATGCCGAGATCGATGATTGCCTCGTCGGTTGCCCGGCTTGCCGCTCCCTGCTCGATGTTTTCCAGTATCTCGGAGAGCTGTTCGCCGAGGAAGACCGAGATGATCGCCGGGGGAGCCTCATTGGCACCGAGCCGGTGATCGTTCCCCGATGAGGCGACGGATGCCCTGAGAATATCGGCATGTTTGTAGACCGCCCGAATGGTCGCGACGAGAAAGAGGAGAAACTGAATGTTGTCCTGCGGCGTCTCGCCCGGATTGAGGAGATTGCTGCCGATGTCATCGGTCAGTGACCAGTTGAGATGCTTCCCCGATCCGTTAATTCCCGCAAAGGGCTTCTCGTGGAGAAGTGCGGTCAGATTGTGCTGACGGGAAACCCGATGCAGCATGTCCATGACCAGCTGATTGTGATCGACGGCAAGATTTGCCTCCTCAAAGATGGGGGCGAACTCGAACTGGCTGGGCGCCACCTCGTTGTGCCGCGTTTTCGCCGGAATGCCGAGCTTGTAGAACTCCTCTTCAACGTCGTGCATAAAGGAGAGGATGCGCTCTTTGATGCTCCCGAAATAGTGATCCTCGAGCTGCTGCCCTTTCGCGGGAGGGGCGCCGAAAATTGTTCTGCCGGTGAGAAGGAGATCCTGCCGCTTATAGAAGTAGTCCTTGTCGATGAGGAAGTATTCCTGTTCGGCGCCGAGCGTCGCGTAGACCCGCTTCGATTCGTTATTCCCGAGAAGGCGCATGACCCGCAGGGCGCATCTGTTCACTGCTCCCATTGAGCGGAGAAGCGGCGTCTTCTTGTCGAGCGCCTCTCCCGTGTACGATATGAAAACAGTCGGTATACAGAGGGTGGTTCCCAGGCCGCTCCTGATGATGAAGGCGGGGCTTGAGATGTCCCATGCGGTGTACCCGCGCGCTTCGAAGGTGGATCGGATGCCCCCGCTGGGGAAGCTCGACGCATCCGGCTCTCCCTGTACCAGCTGCTTTCCCGAGAATCGCTCGATCACCTTTCCGCTTCCGATCATCTCGATGAAGGATTCATGCTTTTCAGCCGTCGAACCGGTCATAGGCTGGAACCAGTGGCAGTAATGCGTCGCGCCCTGTTCAATCGCCCATTCCTTCATGGCGTGGGCAACGGCATTGGCGGTATCGATATCCAGTTTGCTCCCCTTGTCGATGATATCCTTGAGCTTGCGGTGTATCTCCTTCGGGAGGTTTTCCTGCATGACTTTTTCGTTGAAGGTGTCTTCGCCGAAATAGGATGATACCGGGATCTGCTTCTCCTTGCAGATCTCGTACTCGCGCTCTGATGCAATATTTGGTTCCGACCTTTTCAT
>CAZZCF010000208.1:0-6426 GCA_964652955.1 uncultured Leptospirales bacterium | reverse complement strand
TGAAGATAGTTCAATTCTGGAGATTTTTCGAGAATGATCTTTTTCGGTATTTGGAACGTGAACTGAGCCGTAACGGCATATCTGTTGAGCAGGGTGTTATCCCCCTCTTGATTGAGCTCCTCGGACGGGATGTGCGAAAGATAGACGGAGCCATTGAGAAGCTCATTAACTTCAGTGATTTCGGACCGGTGACCACTGAGGTTGTGCAGAGTCTTGTTGCTGATGAACGAAGCATATCAATCACTGAATTCCTCCACTCCTTTTTTAAACGCCGGGGGGATGTGTACTATCTGCTCAAAAAGGTAACAGAGGACGGTGTTCACGATCTCCTCTTGCTGGGAGCGATCATGAAACGAGCGGAATCGATCGAGAGTTTCCACTCCCTTACGGTGTCGGGTTCCTCAGTCGATGATGCCCTCGATGCTCTGAATATGGATTCCCGACGGAGAGATGATTTTTTAATGTACGTGG
Source organism: uncultured Leptospirales bacterium (assembly GCA_964652955.1). Taxonomy (GTDB): domain Bacteria; phylum Spirochaetota; class UBA4802; order UBA4802; family JAKQUI01; genus CAZZCF01. The sequence goes on along the minus strand of CAZZCF010000208.1, from coordinate 5,955 downwards.
CGGCGAATCCTCCGGAGGAATTGAACCGACTCTTTCCACTGATATATCGTGCTGAGACACGTCTCAAGAGCAGCAGGTATCAGACAGTGATCGGAAATCCACTCTTTGATTTAATTACAGAATACCTGAGATGACGGAAGCACCCTTTTCAAACGGGACAGGCAATGCTCCCGTAAAACTGACTGTCGGCAGGTGAGAGCAGGTTTGCCAATTTTCTGTGATGAGTTTTATTATTTTTGTTGAAATAAAACGCCGTGCTGTTTTATCTTTATCTCACCGAATACGCTGAGTGCGGTGGATGAGAAGCGGATACGGTTTGCGACTTTTTACAGAGAGCAGAATGATCGAAGGGAGTGTCAACTCGCAGCAGTGAGTAGTCATGGTGCCTCATGGATTTTATTGAAGTTATTGAAAGCAATCGTCAAAAGTTTCTCCACTTCAATAGTATTAAATATATGCGGTTTCAGAATCTCCTCCCCAATGTAACCGTAAAGAGAGTTATCAACTCAATCCCTTTTCTCCTTTCCGTTAACCGGAAGAAGCTCCCGGGGTACATTGAAGGGAAGGTCCCCTCCGGTATTGAGCACTATGCTGTTGATGAAGACACCAAGAAGTTCCTTAAGGGAAAATTCCCCGGTGTCAGTGTTGATCTCTATGCTAACAGCCCTTGCGTTGAGATGCTTGCCGTAATGGGAAGCATCGGCACTGTTGCGTATAATAAGAAATCCGATTTCGACTATTGGGTATGCGTGAACAGAGAGCAGTTTACCGATAAGGAGTTCGATCACTTCCGGAAGAAGGCTGAAGAGATACAGCACTGGGCTTCTCATGAGGTAGGCGTCCCGGTACATCTCTTCATCAATGATATAAAAGGCATTAAGAACAATCTCTTCTCTGAAGATGAAGATGAAGCATTCGGAACAACTATTGGTGCAGTTCTGAAGGACGAGTTCCTGCGGAGTTCAATCATCATCGCCGGCAAGGTTCCCTTATGGTGGGTCATCCCGGGCTTTGTCAGAGATGATGAGTATGAAGAGATGATCCGAAAGATTCCGAAGGATCTTTTTGAACGCAACTTCATCGATTTCGGAAATCTCTTTGAGATTTCGAAAGAGGATTTTCTCGGTGCAGCGCTCTTTCAGATTATCAAGTCACTGGGGAATCCCTTTAAATCAATTCTCAAACTGGGGGTGCTGGAAAAATATCTCTTTAGCAGTGAAGCGGCACCGATCCTCAGTCACAAGGTAAAGATGAGTATTCTGCGGGAGGAATTGAGCAATAACATCATTGACGCCTATCTCCTGATGTTCAGAGAGGTGTACGATTATTATAAGACAGTGATTGGCGACAGAAATATGCTCAATGTGCTTGAGCAGAGTCTCTATTTGAAGATCGATCCGCAGCTCTCGCGTTATGCCGGGGTAAAGGACAAGAAGAATATTCCGTACAAGGTTGAGGTGATGTTTCAATACGTGCAGGAATGGGCCTGGGCGGAAATGGCTATTAAGGAGTTTGATAATTTTGACAACTGGGATTTCACCCAGGTCATCAAGTTCTGGGATTCGGTTAAGCGCTTCATGCTCCTGAGCTATCAACGAATTGCCACTCAGCTATCTTCTCTGGATCTGAAGCGGAAGATTTCCGAAACTGATACCATCCTTCTCAACAGGAAGCTGAAAACCTATTTCAGAAAAGAGAAGAACAAGATTGAGCAATTAATTACCTTTAAGGACACCACCTATGAATCAATACTCTACATTGAGCCTATCAGCCAGGGAATCCGTGAAGTTGAGTGGATGCTGTACAAGCGCACCCTGACCGAGAAAGACACCGTGGTACGCACTGTCATTCGGGTCGAAAACGATTTACTGCGATTGTTCGTCTGGACGGCAATTAACAGTATTTACGATCAGCAGGTTACCCGCCTCAATATTCAATCGGGATATAGCCGGATCAACCAGCACAATGTAATTGAAGTCATGAATGCCATCGCAAAGTATTTCGGGAGCGATCAGATTCGCATCAAGAACGTGTACTATCTCAAACCGTCTTTCAAGCTGCTGAATTTTGTAATCATTAATTTCAACCTCGAGGGTGCCGAAGGGATAGAAACAATTCACCATCTCTACCATACGAGCTGGGGTGAATCCTTTCTTGTCGAGCATTCCCCGTCCAACGTGTCACAGGTGCTCTATGAGGTTGTAAGGGATGGATTGCACCTGCGGAAGCGGTTCGAGGACTACTGTGAGATAATAGCCCCCGACATGCACAAAAAAGAGATGAAGGGGCTGTACACCCTTTTCAGGGATGCCTATTCATTCCTGGTCGAATCTGATCGAAATAATGACGCACGTTTTGTCGCTGTTCTTGATGAGAAGATAGTACATATCGCCCGGGAGGGGGACAAGGTTTCGATAATTGAGTATCCGAGCCTGATGAAATTGCTCGTTGCGAATAATTTCAAACCGAGAAAACAGATGCGGTATCGTTTTTTCGGTGAAGATGTTCATGTCTCTGTCGTCGATCAGATCTATCGGTTTGCGCAGGAAAAAGCCATTACGGTGGTATATGAGGAGCGCGATGATATTATCGTGACCTATGTCATAAACGAAACAGGGAACCTCTTTGTTTTTCTGAAATCGAAGAAGGATCGTGAACAGTTTTTGGTGAGTCTCTTTGATTTTTGCAAAAATGTTATCAGGCGGGTGAATGAGAAACGGGATTACCCCGTCATTAAGACTGATGAACTGAAGGTATACCTGCTGGTGCGGGATCGATTCGGGAAACTTACGATTGAAAACAGGACGAGCATGATTGAGCAGGAATATGTTCTTAAATACCGACCTGAAGAGTTACTCGTCGCCTATATTTCGAAGTACATGGCGGAAGAGACGTTCTATAATGTTCTTTTCCCCGATAATGTCTCATCCGGCTTTATGAGTATTAAGGAAATATACAGCGTGACGGACAGGGTGCGGGAGCTGCGGAAAAACGGTCTCACCGTGTATTATTCGGTGCGGGATATTGTTTTCAGCGATTTACGCAAAGAAGACCTCGTGGTGGGGAGCACCCTCTACTTTCTTGAGAAATATAAGCTGGAATTTATGATTCAAAAGGTACTGGCACAACGGTAGGAGGATCCTTCGCGAGTTGAAGATCTTCCGAAATGATAACGGATTCCCTTCTCTAATTAATATTCCCCTCCGGGGAAATTGTCTTTGAAGAATCTAACCTTCTTCTTCTCCTTTTCTTTATCCTTGGTGTTCAGGGTTCCCTTTTCCAGCGCAATGTCGAGCAGTTTAACACTCTCATCATCCTGCATCTGCTCCTCCGTGGAATCGACCTTCTCCTTCTCTTCCTTGTCCTTCTCGCTCTCAATGAGCCTGATCTTATCATCAATATCCGATTGGGTAAGCATTGCCACCTCTTCTTCAACATCCTCGACCGGTGGCTCGGGCTTCGCCTTTTTCGCTTTCTTCGGCTTCGCCTTCTTCTCCTCAGCCGGCCTCCTTGTCGGAAGCTCGATTATTTCATCTTCAGATCCCTCTATCTTCACCTGAAGCTCTTCGGGGGGATTTTCTATCTTCAGGCCAAGGAGCTTTATTCTCGTATCGAGGAGGAGGTTGATCTGCTTCTCAATCGTCATGTAAATGGGCGTTGTAAATGATTTATTTTTCTTTATCGACCGTTCGAGTTTCTTGAGATCCCTGATATCCTCATCAATCATTTCTATTCGTTTTAATACGTGGACTACCTTCATTGCGTTCACCTCTCCATGCTAAATTTGAAATGCTGGTTATCTCTTTCGATAGAATCGCTTCTCGAGAAGAGAGGTATACTGTTCAAGCAACTTTCATTAATAACGCATTTGTATTGAATAAGACGTATCGTCGCCATAGTCTCTCAAAACCGCATGCAATGTGAGATCCTTCTGCTGCGGTGCGAGCTTAAAACTATATATGCACATCTATTCTCTGAAGTCAATAATCTTAATCAAAAAAAGCGGGATTCATTACGAAACACATTCGGAGTAATCTGTATGCGGTTTGCAGCTCTCCCGGTGGACGTCCATCGATGGTGCATGCATGGTGGCCGGTTTGGGAGTGCGTCTTGCTGATGCTAAAATATAATTGTCTTATCTCGCTGAACGGTAAATTCCTTATGGCAGTCCGGGCACAGGTATGTTCCACTCCTGCGGATGCGGATGAGAGATTTACATTCTGAACATTCGGCGATTATGGGGCTCTCAAACTCGATTGATTCCCCGGGGATGTTTTCCGGCTCGGGACCGCCTTCAACTTCTTCCAGTTGGAGCGGTTCCTCATGGTGTGAGAGATCGCTGATGAACGCGTCTTCATGGGTAGCCGATACGGATGAGTGGCGCAGCTCGATCTGCTTTTCGATTATCTGAAATGCCTCTTCTCTGCTGTGTACAATGATGAAGATCTTGGTGAAACCGAGAAGGGTAAAAAGGGTGTTTATCTCACCGGGGAGATTGAACAGCACGAAGTATCCATTCTGTGACGATATCTTCTTCTGAAGATAGAGCATGAGGCCGATTCCGTTTGAGCTGATGTATTCGAGTTGTGATGCATTAAACAGGATGAAGAGCTTATCCTTCTCGAGAAGTTTGTTGATATATTCCTCAAACGCCAGGCTCGTCTCACTGTTGAGCGGTCCCTTGACCTCGACAACGGTAACGCTCCCTTCAAGTGCTTCGGTGTGATCTATGAAGAACATTTCACTCCCCCTTTCTTCTTACGGGAATGGGATCCTTTATTATTCTGTGGGCATCGAGGGGAGTGTTCTCCCCGTTTGTTTCCCCTTCCGGATAGTCCCGCATTCCCGCTTCACGAATGACGCTGTCGTCGGGTTGCCAATCGGTCAGGGTATCTGTTCCCGCGAATATGATGTCGTTCCCGCTCCCGAGTTCCTGTATGATAAAGGAATCACCGGGAAGTTCGCTCAGCTCTCCTTCGGCAGAAGGGGCGAGTGCCGGTTCTGCGCTCAGTCGCGAGATGCTACGATATCGCACGGTATCAATCACGGAGATGAAGAGTGCTATTATGAGAGCAGCAAGAACAAGGATGATAAAGAGTTTTATGCTCTCCTCGAAGGTTGATATGATATCGGCATATACCCTGTTCTTGCTGATAATAAAGGTGACTGTTCCGATGGGCTTATTCTTGACGAACACTGCTCTCGTGACAAGCCATCCGTTAATTTCTATTTTTGATGAGATGAATTCTTTAAGGAGCTTCTTCTGATACGTATCAAATGGTATAGTGTTTTCGATAATATGGTAATCGATGAAATATGTTTCGTTCGAACGGGTGCGGAGGGGCTTCAGAATGAGGTCAAGATTGTAGGTGATCTCGTCGTTCGCGATATTCCCCTTGAGTTTTTCGGTGATCGCTTTCTGGGAATGAACGATTATACGTCCGTCTGCGAGCACAAAAAAGGCTTCATCAATGGCATTCTCCCGGATCTTGTCAGAGAAGAGTGTTTCCAACTTCACGAAATCCCTTTCTGGAAAGCTCAGTTCGGCAACTCGTGCGAAAGCTTCAGCCAGGGGTATTGAATAATTTCGAATATGTGCTTCCGCTTCGGTTACCCGTTCTTTCGTTTCCGTATATATGTAGAGGGATGATATGGCGGCTGCAAGCAGCACAAGAATAATGAGAAGCGCGATGAAAATCCCGATGGGGAATGGATTTTTTTTTCGAGTTTGACCCATAGTGCTTTTTTTGTGCGATGATTTTACCTGTGCGACTTGTCATCTGCAGACGCCGGATTTCTTTCCCGGCTTGCACGGTGACGGGGATTCCTGGAATCTCAGATCTACTTACAATATATATAGATTATCGGAACAAGTGAAAAATTTTTCCAGAGAATATTTCTCGTGAAAAAGAGGAGATAATTTTCCTGTGGTACATCGACGTATTCGAGCATTCG
>CAZZCF010000207.1:0-6429 GCA_964652955.1 uncultured Leptospirales bacterium | reverse complement strand
ACTTGATGCTCACCTCTCTTCTCAAGAAGAGGGTATTTTCGGTGGTTTTTTAGAAGAATTAGCTGTTTTTGTATGTAATAGAACATTCGGAGGTCAAAAGTCCACGGCCGAAGGCATTGACCTTGAGCTTGATAAAGATGATATAAAGTATATTGTATCTATAAAATCAGGTCCTAATTGGGGTAATAGCAGACAGATAAATAAGATGAAAGATGACTTTAAAAAAGCTGCAAGAATTCTTAGGACATCTACATCGCAAACGAAAAACGTAATTGCGGTTAACGGTTGTTGTTATGGAATAGATGATAGACCTGATAAAGGGGATTATATTAAATTATGTGGACAACGGTTCTGGGAATTTATTACAGGAGATGATGATTTTTATACGGATATAATTGAGCCCCTTGGACACCGGGCGAAAGAAAAAAATGAAAAATTCCTCGAAGAATATGCAAAAGTAATAAACCGATTTACCTTTGAATTTGCACAAGAATACTGTGAGAATGACGGCTCTATTCTCTGGGAGAAGATAGTAAAGTTTAATTCAGGTGTTCGTAAAAATATAGAGATCAGATATTAACATTTTCTTTAAATATTCGCGATACTTATCGTATATATTTTACACGGAGCGTGCAAACCGCTCATCTGCTCTTCTCCCAGATATACCATTTCGGGGAGATCCACACCCAGTAGCCGGCCTTTATCTGGCTGCTACAAAAGCATTATCAAAAATAATCCCCCGATGCCGGCAAACAGGATACTGCCGAAACCGATGAGAACCGTTTTTCTCAGATCGCGCGAGCCGAGAACTGAAGCCATCCCCGCCTTCATAATGGTATTGGAAAAGGCTGCCAGCGTAATTGCTATTATTGCCTGATCTCTTTTTGCGGGATTCTGTTTCGAAATCTGGCTCATGGTAAGGGTGATGGCGTCGACGTCGGTCAATCCGGAGAGGACGCTGACGATGTAGATGCCGCTGTCTCCGGCAACGGCCTCCATAATGCGGGCGAGAAATACGATAACCGCATAGAGGATTCCGAACTTCACTGCCGGCATGATACTGAAGGGATTGGTAAGAGGGACCTCCTCGCTCGTCTCCCGTCCTGTTTTTTTCCATATGAAGAAACAGATGGCGAGGCCGCTGATCGTCATCGTTCCCATCGTGATAGAGAGCGACGGGAGGAGGGTGGCGTTGATGATGAGCACCTCGACCAGAATACGGGGGAACATGGTGGTGCAGGCGAGGAGTATCGCCAGCGAGAAGGCAAGGGAGAGGGCTTTCTCTTCGCTGCTCCGCTTTGAGAAGGTTATAGTAGTGGCGGTGCTCGAAACCAGCCCTCCGAGAAGCCCGGTGAGCCCTATCCCCTTCCGGGGGCCCAGTATCTTGATAGCGAGGTAGCCGGAGAAGCCGATGCCGGAGATGAGGACCACCATGAGCCATACCGTGTGTGGATTGATGAGCTCAATCTCGAGCAGATCGGGAACATCGCCGAAGTCAATGAAAGCTATATCCTTCATGTACAGGGCGAAATCGGGATCGAGCACGGGAAGTATTATGAAGGTGATGATGGCGAACTTCAACACGGCACGAATATCTTCCGATTCCACCCGAAGGATAAGGCGGTTCATATATGATTTCAGATAGAGGATCAGGGTGACCAGAATCGCGATAAAGGTCGCCAGTATATACTGGTTATGTTGAATCAGCACACCGATGGTGAAGCATATCAGCATGCTGACTTCTGTGGTGATTCCCCGCTCATCGTGTTTGCTGTAACTGATAAAATATGAGCTGCCGGCGAGAAAGAGCACACCGATAAAGGAGATAATGAGAACTCCCGATAGATGGCTCTCCAGAAAAGCAGCAATACAGCCGAGGAGCGATATCAGGGAAAAGGTTCGAACGCCGCCCAGGATGTCAATATCGGCATCATCGACCCGTGAGGCGAAGGCGCGCTCGAGGCCCATCAACGCTCCCAGGAGAACTGCGATAATAAATGGCTCAAAGAGCTTTATATACATCATTTCTCGGCGTACATCTCCTTAACCATATCGTAGTATTTCTTCGCGCCACTGTCCTCTTCTTCTCGTCTGCTGAGCAGCAGCCTGAATTTCATAAGCCATTTTTTACCATTTTTGTGTGATTTGATCCGCTCAAGGGGATTGCTGATGCCGGGGAACATCAGCTCCCTGTACATCACGGTTCTCACTCGCGGATCCGAATTCCGCAGGCCCCCCATGTATATCCACATATAACGGGCGAGATTTTTCTGATTCCCTTTGGCGATGCGGTTCATATAGGTTTCCGATGTGCCGGGGAGGGTGTTCACCCGTTTCAGATGCTCCCACATGATCTTGTGAAAATAGACCTGCAGCCCCGGCTTGATACCGGTGTTCATCATCACCTCACGGAGCATCGCATCGCTCTTCAGTGCATACTGGCAGTAAACCATGAGATCGACGACCGATTCCCATACCTCGTGATTTCCCCGCTCCCGGTCCCGCCTGGCGAAAGCGGTATTGTATAGTTGCCGGAAAGTGTTCTTCGCGTTGCGCTGCCTGATTATCGTTCCGTAGAGGAGGTTGAAGTCGATGCTGTGAAGGAGCTTGTTGTCGTAGCCGAAGGTCAGCTCACGGTATATCGCCCTTCTGACCCTGATATCACTGTTTCTGAATCCGCCGAGAAGAGCCGGTATAAAGGAGCTGACAATATGCTCCTTGTTCGCCACACAGTATTCGTATATGGCAGTTCGATATTTCCCCACATTTATCTTTTCGAAGGTATCTCCACTCACGTTGCTGAAAAAGGATGCGTCTCCCTTTTGAAGTGCCTGAAACATCCTCTCCTGCGTTCTTTCAAGATCACCGGTGAGTTGAATATCCCTCCCTTTCGGTATCTCAGCCTTTTTTTCCTCCTTCTCCCGCCAGACGATGAGATTATCAAAGTGTGCCTGAACGCTATCCGCTATGAGTGCGAAGAGACCGCCCTGAATATCTCCATTCTCCACAGAAAAAACTTTGGTGCCGTTAATGTAACCGGTGAAGCTATCTCCCTCGCATTCGACGTCCAGGGTATTGGTCCCCTTTTTGTTGATGGCATCCGAATCTTTCCAATCAACGAGCGTATTCCAGGTGCTGCCCTTCCGGTATCCCACGCTGAATTTTCCCTCAGCGGAGATGATGAAATAGTGGAAGTTATTGGTGTCCTGTGCTCGAAAGAGGATCCCGTACCCCTTATCGGTGACACCCTTTTCCCAGGTGGTTTCAACCGTTATTGTGCCGTTGATGAAAGCGTATCTTTTCAGCACCCGCGGATCCATTGATGCGATGAAATAGCCGTCTTTCTTGTAAATAATATACCGGCTCTGTGCAATGTAGGAGTTCCTGCTTCGGTGCCACATATTTCGGTTATGCGAAAATTTTTCGTTGAGAATCTGTTTTGGAGCGGGGTGAAGAAGGTCACCGCTGATGAGGACAGAGATGAGTCCGAAAAGGATAGCGTACAATCTTTTCCTGTTCCAGTTGGCTTTTCCCATGATAGAACTCCATTCTGTCTTTGTATTTTGCAATGCGATTATGCAAGCGCGTTTGAGAACAACCGGTCATGAACCGGCTTTCCGAATCCCTGATACCTGATATATGAAATAGAATTGATTTAAGTACTATACTATTTTTGTTATCGGTGTCACGTTTTTTTTTCAAAAATGGGAATGACCCTTCTGTCAAGATAGTTGTTTTGAGAGCGCTTTGATTATTCAGTATTCGTTTCCCGGCAAGCGGTAAGTGATTCGCGTTAGTGAAGCGAAGCGCCGGTGTCGAAATTCGTGATCGCTGAGATGCAATTCAACGGTGAATATTCCCGAGGTCGCCAGCGGAGTTGAATGGAGCAGGAATTCAATTGCCGGGAGATTGTCGAGCGCTCTCTCCATCGGTATAATTTTCACTTGACAGATAGGGATTGCCGCCGGGTTCTATTGTTCACATAGGGACGTAAGCGTTCCCTCGTCAGTACATTTATTATAGGAATTTTTTTACAGAATTTTACAATTCAGACAGGATTATGGGATAAAGGGGATACTATCACTGTGAATCCATCTATCATGTCCATCAATTATTTTAAAAGAGCTGGAATAATGATTTAATTTTCATTGTAATCCCGTTGTCCTGTCTCATTCATTTCATCTCTGATTCTGGTTTCGGTACCTTCGGTATCCTGAAAGAGATTAGACATATGTCTGCGATTTTGAAATACGCGATTATTTTCATTACCGGTTTCGGGGTGAGCTTTGTTTCCAATGTCTTCGGATTCGGGGGCGCCATTATCATGGTTCCGGTGCTCAGCCTCCTGCTTCCCTGCAGCCACCTCGAGGCGATGGCCACCAGTCTCATGACGATTATTCTTGTCGCCAGCCTGAACACCTTCAACTTCCACCGGCGAGGAGTGGTAGTCTGGCGGGTTGTTCCGCTCATCGCGACGGCTTCGGCTCTCTGTGCCTTTATCTTTGCGCGAATATCCACCGTGGTGCCTGAGAAAATCCTCATCGGCATCTTTCTTCTCATGCTTCTCTATTTCGCTGTTCGTCTCTTCATTCTGAAAAGGGATGATCGCGCATCCGGCGTGATGAAGAAATCGCTCCTGATTCCTCTTGGCATCGGCAGCGCGAGCGGAACGCTCTCGGGATTAACCGGTGTCGGCGGCGGCGGGATCACCACACCCCTGATGCTTGTAACCGGGCTTACCGGGGATGTCGAAGCGGCCCCGACTTCAAATGCCATCATGATATTCACATCGCTCTTTGCAAGCCTCTCTTTCGCGATGGCGGGAAGTATCTCCCCCGATCCCTCTATGATCGGTTACATACATCTCGATTCGGCTTTCATCCTCTTTCTGGGAAGCGCTCTCTTCTCGCCGATTGGCGTTCACATCAACCTCAACTTTGACCCGCTCTGGCGAAAGCGGATTCTCGGAACGCTTCTCCTCCTCATCAGCATCAGATTGATGGCGATGCTCATAAGCGGTTAGAAGCGTTCCTCCTATTCACGGCTTCTCTTTTCCTCGAGCGCATCCATGATCTCTTTTTCGGGATACATATAGAAGATGATAATCCCGATGAGGCAGACGATTGCCGCAACGGGACCTGAGAGCTTGACGCCCATCGGCTGTGCTATATCCTTCCCGAAGGCGGAGAAGAGAAATCCCAGTATCAGGGTTGAGATGCCCAGATTTATCTTCTGCACGAGCCCCTGCGCGCCGAAGTACATTCCTTCACGCCTGCTTCCGGTTTGTATGGTGTCGTATTCCGCAAGATCCGATATCATGGCGTTTGGTATTATCAGGAGCACCGAGACGGGAATCCCGATGAGTCCGAAGATAACAAATGCCTGCGTGATCGGAGGAAGTATCAGGATGTCGGTGCCGAGGAAGTATATCAGGAAATTGCACACGGCGAAAATGGCGAGACCGGTTATCATGATGGTTCGCTTGGCGATAGAGCGGCACATGATATTGATAATGGGGAAGAATATCAGTGCAACACCGAAAACCGAGCCGAATACTACGGTTGCAAAGGCTTCCTCTTTGTGCAGGAGCACGGTGACATAGTAGGTGGCGGTCTGCGAGACGGTGTTCAGAGCAAACCAGAGGCAGATGGTACCGAAGAGATATGAAAGAAAGGGTTTATTTGAGAAGGTGAGCTTGATGGAATCGAAGAGCCCCACCTTTGAGGGAATCGATTCGCAGTAGCGCTTTTCGTCTATCGGTATAATAGTGAGATAGAGGGACAGCAGGCCAATCACACCCAGGATCAGGATGGTGTACTGCAGCGCTGTTCCCTTGTCAACGCCGCTCTTCTCAATCGCGCCCCAGACGAGGTAGCCGACGATCATAACGATAATGACGCCGAGAAGTGAAAAAACCGCCTGCATGGTGACGATATTCACCCGCTCCCGGTCCGTGTGCGAGAGCTCGGGTATCAACGCGAGCCATGGGACTGCGTAGTAGGTGAAGAAGAAGAGGAGCAGACCCAGCATTAATGCCATATAGAGTGCATTCACGGTACTCGCTTCACCGGAAGGGGGAAAGAAGAGGAGCACCGTGCTGATCATAAGCGGGAGTCCCCCGATGATCAGGAAGATGCGTCGTCTTCCGAATCGCGAGCTGCTCCGGTCGCTCCATGTCGCCACGATAGGATCGAAGATAGAATCTACCAGCCGACCGAAGATGGTAACAAGCCCGACAACCGTGAAGATGCCGAGAAAGGTCTTGTTACTGATGAGCTCCGGCATTCCCGTTTCGGCCGGGGGAAGGTAAAAGTAGAGCATAAAGGTGACCCAGATCCGATCCGAAATGGTGATTCCCACATAACCGCTTGAATAGAGTATCTGTCCCCAGAGGGGAAATTTCTCTGCTGCTCTCATCGGAACCTCCTG